>JAJBSZ010000494.1 GCA_020861125.1 Planctomycetota bacterium
AACCCGACGCGCGGCTCGGCCGAGGCCTCGACCTCCCTCGCCAGCAGACTCAGGCCGGCGAAGGTGCCAAACACCGGCAGCCCGCCCTGCACCGCCGCGCGCACCGGCTCGAGAAGATGCAGATCCACCAGCAGCTTGGAGAGCACGGTGCTTTCGCCGCCCGGGATGATGAGACCGGCGACATCACTGGTAAAATCCGCCCGCCGGCGAATGGCCACGCCCTCCGCTTCCGGGAAATCGGCCAGCGCCGCCAGGTGTTCGGCAAAGCCTCCCTGGAGCGCCAGAACGCCAATTTTCATGCCGCCACCTACTTTCCGCGCTCGGCCATGAGGAGCTCGATCTCCTGCTCGTTGATGCCCACCATGGCCTCGCCCAGATCCTCCGACAGCCGGGCCAGCAGGCTGGCATCGGCGTAGTTGGTCACCGCCTGGACGATGGCCGCCGCGCGCCGGGCCGGATCGCCCGACTTGAAAATGCCGGACCCGACGAACACGCCCTCGGCCCCAAGCTGCATCATCAGCGCGGCATCGGCCGGCGTGGCGACGCCGCCGGCGGCAAACAGCACCACCGGCAGCCGGCCGTCCTGAGCGACCCGACGCACCAGGTCGAGGGGAGCGGCCAGTTGCTTGGCCTCTTCGAAAATTTCATCCTCCGCCAGAGAGGCGAGGCGGCGGATCTGGCCGGTGATTTTCCGGAGGTGGCGAACCGCCTGGACCACGTCTCCCGTGCCCGGTTCGCCCTTGCTCCGGATCATGCTGGCGCCTTCGCCGATACGGCGCAGGGCTTCGCCCAGATCCTTGGCGCCGCAGACAAACGGCACCTGAAACGCCGTCTTGTCGATGTGGTAGACATCGTCGGCCGGCGACAGCACCTCGCTTTCATCCACATAGTCGATGGCCAGGGCCTGCAGGATCTGCGCCTCGACCGAATGGCCGATGCGGACCTTGGCCATCACCGGGATGGTGACGGCGGCCTGGATGGCCTTGATCAATTTCGGGTCGCTCATGCGGGACACGCCGCCGGCGGCACGGATGTCGGCCGGGATGCGCTCCAATGCCATCACGGCGCAGGCGCCGGCGGCCTCGGCGATCCGCGCCTGTTCCGGGGTGGAGACGTCCATGATAACGCCGCCCTTGAGCATCTGCGCCAGATTTTTATTGAGTTCCGCCCGGTCTTCCATGGGTCTCTCCTTGCGAGTTGTTTCGGCTTGCCACCACACCCGCGGGCGCCCGTGCCCGCAGCGGCGGCAACGGAGACTATAGAAAAATCTGGTCCCATTTCAATACCCAGTTTTTGTAAAAGATAGGATACCAGATTTCTGGGAAGGAGGACTGACCACTGGAGGGCTCCGCCCACCCACCATGGCGATACCGATGCCCGCCGGCGTGATCTTCCCACCGGCGTCCCCCCCCCGGCACTCCCCAATGCCGGCTGATGGATACCGGCTGAACGCCGGTGGCGGTTGGGCGGGGCAGTCTGCCGGGACCGAAGGAATTGGCCGGTGGGAGTGTGCCGCCGGTCGGCACCGGGGAGATCCCGGCGGCGGTTGTCCGCAACTGCCCGCGGCCGGCTGCCGTCTGCCCCCGCCACCAGCCACCTGGCGTTTGCCCGCGTTGTACGGTAAAAAATCGTGATTTTTTGGAACACCACGCTACCGGGACGAATCCGTTTACCTTGCCGGCAAAAGCGCCAGTATTCCCGTGAAAATATTCGGGTTTTGTCCAATTTTACAAGACTGTTAACGCGTATATTCGGCCGTCATCGTGTAGGCGGAAAAGGAACCGGTCTGCACCGTCCGCCCGCCGGCGGAAGGAAGCCGCACCACCGGCGACACGATGCTGGATACCACAAGCGAATTTCTTCTTTTCCTGGTGCCTTGTACTGGAGACGCCGTGAGACATGTTCTGCGCGCCTGGCTGGTCGCCGCGTCGTTGCTGCTAACCGCCGTTTTTGCCCTTTCCTCCGCCCCCGCTGCTGAAGCCATGCAACGCGACGCCGTGCAGCGGCTGCGGGCCGCCACGGTGATGGTGTATATCGAATACGCCGAGCCCTACGGCGATTACCTCACCTGGGGTACCGGCTTCGTCGTCGGCAACGGCCTGATCATGACCAACGCCCACGTCGTGCGGGAACAGGTACCGGTCCGCATCTTCGTCACCAACGAGTATCTGCCCCCCACCGAAGCGCGGGTCATCGCCTCTCGCTACGACACGAGCGGCCTGATCGACGCGCCGGCCGGCGCCGCCGGTTCGCCCCTGTTCAGTACCCGGGCCAACAGCCTGTTCCTGTCGCCGGCGTCGTCCAATTTCGACGTGGCGCTTCTGGCCTTCGCGCCCCCGCCCGGGGTGCATCTGCCGGCGCTTTCCTTTTCCCGCGACGCCACCCCCCGCCAACGGGTCTTTGCGGTAGGCTATCCCGCCTCGGAACAAACGGCCTGGGGCGCCAACGATCACTCCGGCCCCGATTCGGCCCGAACCGCCCCGCCGGTGATCACCGCCGGTTGGGTGAATCAGGTGATCGCCGGCAGCCCGTTTCTCCTCATGCACGACGCCCTGTGCAAAACCGGCAACAGCGGCGGCCCCATCGTCAACGCCCGGGGCGAGGTTCTGGGGATGCAAACCTGGAGCGCCCAGCCGGACCACCGCAACGTCGTCGTTTCCTTTGCCATCAGCGGCCGGGACCTGGTCGCCTTCCTGAAC
>JAJBSZ010000221.1 GCA_020861125.1 Planctomycetota bacterium
AGGCCGACGATAGGCACCACATCCGGATGGTTTCCCCGGGGGAAAGGCAAATACGGATTGGCCGCACGAGGTCAGATTTGTTTGCCTTGGCCTCCCGCCGCCCGAAACAGGCTCCCAATGGCTATGTGCAAAAACGGACGACCGAGCGGTCGTCCGTTTTTTGCCTTGGAAAAAAATACGGCAATTACGCGGTATCGATACCATCAAACCGAGGTGAAAAACTCCGCCCGGCGCTCGGAGGCACGGCTAGACGGCCGAGGGTTCCACGTGAACGGTGGTGGGGTCGGCCGGCGCGCTGTTACTGAACCGGCGCAGGGTCAACAATACCACCAACAGGTCGTCGAGCAGGCCGACGATGGGCACCACATCCGGGATGATATCCACGGGAGAAAGACAATACAGAAGGGCCGCCACGAGGATCAGTTTGTCCGTTTTGGTCATGCCGCCGCCCGTAAACAGGCTCCAAATGGCTTTGGCCCGATCGATGAGGCTCATACCATACTCCTTGCAGGAAGCGAAAAATTTAATCAGTATAGGGTTATGTCCGCCTCCGCTCTTCCCCCTTCGGGCCGGTAAAAAAACACGGGGTTACCGCCACCCGCTCCGCTGTCTTTTGGCCACCGGGTGTTCCAGAGCCACTAAAAAAAGGCCCTCGACGAATTCGCCGAAGGCCCAAGGCAAACTGGTGCGGGAAGGGAGACTCGAACTCCCACGGGTTGCCCCACAAGATCCTAAATCTTGCGTGTCTGCCATTCCACCATTCCCGCACAATTACCAATTCACAAAGAGCGGCCACGGTCTCCGTGAGGCATGGTTTTCGAAGGTCCTTTCGCACTTACCAGCGGTAGGACCACGTTCACGGAGTGTACCGGCCTTGCCGCATTTTTGTTGAATATCCGCCAGTACGCGCCGCCAGTAATACCGGAAATCGCGCCGGAATGGTGTGAGAAAGCACTGCCTGGAGCCCGCCTGGTCCGCGGGGACGTCCCGGAGCCGGCCGACCACTCCTAATCCAGCGCCTCCAATTCCACCAGGCAACTTTCCAGCCGTTCCCGGAGGCCGCCCGGAATGGTGGAGCCGCTCTGCACCAGACGGCGCCGCAGTTCCCGGGAAAGCCGCAGGATGCCGGCCAGTTCCCGCCGGCGGTTTTCGGCGCCGGTTTCCATCGCTCCCTCATCCGGCGGCGGCGGGCGGAGCGCCTGACGGAGTTCCTTGCGCAGTTCCGGTTCGTCCGCTTCGCCGGCAAAAGCGCGGCGATGGAGTTCGTTCACCTGATCTTCGGACAGCTCCTCGCGCCGGCGCACCCGATCCAGCAGCTCCACCGTCTGGAATTCCGGTATCTCGGCCGCGGCGGCGGGTTCCCGGTCATCCTCGAAATCGTGCAGCCGCTTGCTTTCGTACTTTTTCATATAATTGTAGCTGATCATCAGCTTCTGCACCGTCGGCTTTTTCAGGCCGAGCTCGCGGGCGCAGTAGACTTCAAAGTCGTCGTATCCCCACTCCTTGTAATCGCCGCCGTACACCACCTCATTCAGTAGCCGCCCGAGTTCGATCCACGACGCCCGGAAATGGCGCAGCGCCGTCATCACCTGGTGCCGGAGGGACCCGGGCGGCAGAGAATGCAGCCGGGCGTCGATTTTATCCATGCTGGAACTGGTCATTTGGTTTGGTTCCTGGACTCTCATGCAAGGAAAACTGTTCGGACGAGGGGGCCATTATAGTGGTTTTGCCGCACCAGGCAAGACGGCCGCCCGGGAAAAACTCTCTGTCCCACCGCCCAGCCGAGTCCCAGGCCCTCGTGTCTTATATCCGAAACAGGTTGCCAATAAAAGTTTTGTGCGAAAAGGAGCCGTACTATAAAATACCTGACTTCAGGACGTACCGTTTAACCAGGAAAAATATCATGGGGGTATTATGTCGGAAAGCAAGCATTGTGGCGTGGGACTGGTGGGCGCGGGTGTGGTCGGAGGCGGTGTAGCCGAGTTGCTCCTCACCCGGCGGGAGCTGTTGCAAAGCCGGACCGGGGTGGACATGGAACTGGTGGCCGCCGCCGATATGGATGTGGAGCGGGCGGTGGCGGCCGGGATGCCGCGGGACCGGGTGGTCACCGATTTCCGCGCATTGGTGGAAGACCCGCGGGTGGAAATCGTGGTGGAACTGATGGGCGGCGTGGGCGTCGCCTTCGAGGCGGTGATGGCGGCGCTGCAGGCGGGCAAACACGTCGTCACGGCCAACAAGGCCCTCCTGGCCGAACGCGGCCGGGAAATCTTCGCCCTGGCCCAGCAGCAGGGACGCATCGTCGCGTTCGAAGCGGCGGTGGCGGGTGGTATTCCCCTGCTTCTGGCCCTGCGGGAAGGGCTGGTGGTCAACCGCATGGAATCGCTCCTGGGCATCGTCAACGGCACCTGCAACTACATCCTGACCGAGATGAACGCCCGGGACCTTTCTTTCGCCGACTGTCTCAAGGAAGCGCAACGGCTGGGGTTCGCCGAGGCGGATCCCTCGGCCGATATCGACGGCAAGGACTCGGGCCACAAGCTGGCGCTGCTGGCGGCGTTGTCCTTCGAGACCTGGGTCGATTTTCCCGCACTCCACATCGAAGGCATCCGGAACATCAATGATGAAGACATTAAAATCACCCGGAGCCTTGGCTATACCCTGAAGCTCCTCGGGGTAATCCGCACCGATCCCCAGC
>JAJBSZ010000193.1 GCA_020861125.1 Planctomycetota bacterium
GTCCGGGACCTGTTCGCCTTCACCGAAAAGACCTTCGGTCCCGTGGATATCATTGTCAACAATGCCGGCATCAACCGCGACGCCATGCTTCACAAAATGACCCTGGAACAGTGGGATTCGGTCCTGGCGGTGAACCTCTCCGGCACCTTCTACTGTACCCAACTCGCCGCCCAGCGCATGCGCGAACGCGGTTTCGGACGCATTATCAACATCGCCTCGGCGAGCTGGCTCGGCAATATCGGCCAGGCCAACTACGCCGCCTCGAAGGCCGGGGTGGTCGGCCTGACCAAGACCGCCGCCCGGGAACTGGCGAAAAAGGGCGTCACCGCCAACGCCATCTGCCCCGGCTTCATCGAAACCGACATGACCCGCGGCGTGCCCGAGAAGGTATGGGACATCATGATCGGTAAAATTCCCATGGGCCGGGCGGGACAGCCCGCCGACGTCGCCGCCCTCATCGCCTTCCTCGCTTCGGACGAGGCGGCGTATATCACCGGCGAGGTGTTCAATGTCGGCGGCGGTATGATCCTTTAATAACCCACCCATCGCCGACACGGCGGCACCGGCCGCCGGCGGCAGCTTTTGGAGATCGACAAATGCGGAAAGCGGTGATTGTGAGCGGCGCCCGGGTCGCCACCGGCGGTTTTATGGGCTCGTTGAAGGATGTGCACCAGATGGATCTGGGGGCGATGGTGATCCGCGAGGCGGTGCGGCGCTCCGGCATCGAGCCGGCGCTGGTGGAAGAGGTGGTGGTAGGTAACGTCGGCCAGTGGGGAGAGAGCGGGTTTCTCGCCCGGTGCTGTTCCCTCAAGGCGGAGTTGCCGCAGGAGACGACGGCGTATGCCGTCAACCGGCAGTGCGGGTCCGGCCTGCAAGCGATCGTGGACTGCGCCCTGGCGATCCAGACCGGCAACGTCGACGCGGCGGTGGCCTGCGGTACGGAAAACATGAGCCAGCTTCCCTTCTATGTCCGGACCCTGCGCGAAGGCGCCCGCATGGGTGACCAGAACCTGCAGGACGGCCTGATCAGCATTCTCACCTGGCCGTTGGGACCGTTCCACAACGGCCATACCGCCGAATGCGTGGCGGAAAAATTCGCCATATCCCGCGAACGGCAGGACGCCTACGCCCTGCGCAGCCAGGAGCGGGCGCTGGCCGCCATCGACGCCGGATTGTTCCGGGAAGAGATCCTGCCGGTGGAAGTCCGCGTCTCCAAGAAGGAAACCCGGGTCTTCGACACCGACGAACATCCCCGCCGGGGCCTGACCCTGGAGAAGCTGGCCGCATTGCGGCCCGCCTTCAAGGAGGGCGGCACCGTTACCGCTGCCAACGCCTCCGGCATCAACGACGGCGCCGCGGCGGTGGTCCTGCTGTCGGCGGAAAAGGCGCAGGCCCTCGGTATTGCGCCACGCCTCGAGGTCTCCGCCTACGCCGTGGCCGGCAATGAACCGGACCTGATGGGATTTGCCCCGGCCCTGGCCATCCGCAAGCTGCTGGCGAAGACGGGCCTGAGCTTGGAAGACATCGACCTGTTCGAGATCAACGAGGCCTTTGCCTCGCAGTCCATCGCCGTCATCGACGATCTCGGTCTGCCGGAGGAGAAGACCAACGTCAACGGCGGCGCCATCGCCATCGGCCATCCGGTCGGCGCCAGCGGTGCAATACTCACCGTCCGTCTCCTCTACGAAATGGAACGGCGCGGCGCCAAGCGGGCCATTCTCGCCATGTGCATCGGCGGCGGGCAGGGCATAGCCGTCCTCTACGAACGGCCCGGGTCCTGAGGGTCGGCGGGAGGATCTGGTTCCCGGCGTTTGGCATTTTCCCATGGCCAGGCGCCGGGAAGCCTTCTATAATGCCCGGCTGTCCCGGTGGAAGGCGGAATGGACGCCGCAAGCGGGGCGGGCGGTACAACATTTTCCTTAGGGATGCCAACGGTGGCCAAGAGTGTCGACATCAATGACATCGCCAGGATCGCCGGGGTATCCCGATCCACCGTTTCCCGGGTACTCACCAACAACAAGAACGTCAAGCGCGAAACCGCCCTCAAGGTTCGCGAAGCCATGCTCCACTGCAACTACAAGCCCAACGCCATGGCTCGAGGTCTGGTTACCGGCCGCATGAACATCGTTGCCCTGGTGGTCTCCGACATCACCAGCCCCTTCTACAGCGAACTGGTGGCGGTGATCAGCGCTTCCCTGCGGGAAAAGGGTTTTCTGGTCAGCCTGTACAATCTGGGAAGCAATTTCGAAAATGGCGACGAGGACCTCCAAGCCCTGTTTGATTATGGCTTCGCCGGCGTCATCATCGCCGACGCGCGCAACGAGCCGACGTTCGGAGCCATCCTCAAATCGGCTCGCTGCCCGGTGGTGCTGCTCAACCGTCACATCGACACCGTGACCGAGTACGACGCCATCATGAACGACAATTTCCTCGGCGGCTATTTGGCCACCCGACACCTGATCGAGCTTGGACACCGCGCCATCGCCATGTTGACCGGCCCGGGCAAGTCCACCTCCTCCATCGACCGGCACCGCGGGTACCTACAGGCCCTGGCCGAACACGGCATTACGGCGGACCGGCAGCTCGTGGCGGAGGGAGACCTCCGCTATGATTCCGGCTACGGCTTCGCCAGCATGATGGTCAGCGATAACCGGCACCGTCCCTCTGCCATTTTTGCCGGCAACGATATGA
>JAJBSZ010000038.1 GCA_020861125.1 Planctomycetota bacterium
ATGGTTGGAACTATGGCAGCGGGAAGAGGGAAGGTGCCACGGCGTCAGTATCCGATTACCGTTGATCCATGACCGTGATTGGGATATCATTAACCGACCGGGAAAAACGTCACCACGATGCGCGTGTCCGAACACTTGCCCAAGGAAGTCACTATGCGCCGTGCCAAAATTTTGCTGCCGCTGGCGATTCTGCTCGCTGGCGGCGTCGGTATTGCCCTTATGTTCCTCACCCGCCGTACACCGGACCGAAGGCCGCCGCAGGAAGCGGCGCAGATCGTGGAGACCATCCTGGTCCAGCCCATGACCGTGGTGCCGCGGGTGACCACCTATGGCGAGGTCGCACCCGACCGCACCTGGGCGGCGGTGTCACAGGTCTCGGGCCGGGTAACATGGAAATCGGAAAAATTGAAAAACGGAGAATTTGTCGCCGCCGGTGAGGAGGTTCTCCGTCTGGATGATCGGGAATACCGCCTGGCGGTGAGCCGCAGCCAGGCCGAAATCGACAAGGCTCAGGCCAAGCTGACGGAACTGGAAACCAACCGCCACCACCTGGGCGGTCAACTGGACCTGTTCCAGGAGGCGCTGGAATACAATGAACGGGAACTGGACCGTCAACGCAACCTGCATGCCTCCCGCGCCGTTTCCGCCTCCGCGGTGGAACAGCAGGAAATCGTCGTCCTGGAACAGCGTCGCTCCCTCGCCTCCCTCCAGTCCGACTACGACCTGCTGCCGTCACAGATAGCCTACCAGCGGGCGGAGCTGGTGGCGGCCATGGCCAGCCGATCCCAAGCCGAGCTGGACCTAACCTATACCACCTTCACCGCTCCGTTCCGCGGCCGGATCGATGAAACGGCGGTGGAAACGGACCAGTTCGTGCCCACCGGCCAGACGCTTTTCAAACTGGATTCCATCGCCGAAGCGGAGATCACCATCGGACTGGGTGCCGACAAACTCGCCATGCTGGCTGGTTTACCCATCGAAAAAGTGGTGGAAGACATCGTGGATCAGCGTCCGTCCGACGCGCGGGAACGCACCGCCTTTACCGTTATGGTTTCGGCAGGCCCCACCACCTTCCGCTGGCCGGCCCGCTTTGGCCGCATTTCCGCCTCGGTGGACCCGGCCACCCGCATGACCGAACTGGTGGTGGTGGTCGAAAATCCCTACCGCCGGCCCCAGCCCGGCGAACTCATCCGCCCGCCTTTGACCAAAGGCTCCTTCTGCACCGTGGTGGCCACCGGCCGACCGCAACCAGGGTTGATTGTCATCCCCCGGAAAGCGATCCACGAGGGGTCGATCTATGTGGCCGACGCCGCCTCGCGCCTGGAGATCCGGCCGGTCACCGTCCGCTACCTGCTGGACAACTACGCGGTGGTGGATACGGGCGTCACGGAAGGCGAGACCCTCGTGACCAGTGACATTGTTCCCGCCGTACCGGGCATGCTGCTGGAAGGGCGGCGGCGCGACGACTTCTACGAACAAGCCAGGCAGGACATCGGGGAGCCGTCCGATGATTAAATATTTCGCCTCCCACGCCACCGCCGGCAACCTCTTAATGCTGGCTTTCCTGGCATTGGGGCTTTCGGCCCTGTCCGGCATCAAGCGCGAGTCCATGCCCGACTTTACCACCGAAACCCTGCAGATCACCGCCAATTATCCCGGCGCCACCGCCGAAGAGGTGGAGGAAGCCATCGCCGCACCCATCGAGGAGGCGCTGGAAGGGGTGAATGGCATCAAGAACATCAACACCTCCGCCATGGAAGGCTCGGTTTCCATCCGGGTCGAAATGGAGGAAGGCGCCGACTGGCAAACCTTCTACAATGATGTCAAGACGGAGGTGGAGGGTATCAGTTCCTTTCCCGGCGAGTTCGAAAAGCTCACCATCAAGCCCTACAACCGCACCGATCAAGTATTCAGTCTGGCGGTGTATGGCGACATGTCGCCCCTGCATCTCAAGGAATACTGCGACCGGCTCAAGGACCGGCTGGTGGGCAGCGCCGCCGGCATCACGGTTGAGGTAAACGGGTTTTCTCAGCGGGAATTCCGTATCGAGATGCACCCGGAGGCACTGCGGGCCTATAACCTGACGGTCAACGAGATCGCCGAGATCGTCGCCAACCAGAATGCCGACCTGCCCTCCGGCACCCTGCAAACCGGCGAGCAGGATATCGTGCTGCGGTTTAGCGACCGCCGCAAGACGGTGGAGGATTTGGCCGGGATCCGTATCATCGCCAGCGCCTCGGGCAATGAACTCACCCTCGGCGACATCGCCACCATCACCGACCGCTTCAAGCAAGACGAGTCCAAGGTGCTGTTCAACGGTCGGCGCGCCGGCATCATCTCCGTCGCCAAGAGCAAATCAGCCGACAGCCTGACCGTGTTCGATCGCGCCACCGCCGTCCTGGAACGGGAGATGGCGGCGGCGCCGGCGGGCGTCGAGTTCGCCATTACCCGCAACCGGGCCTCCGACATTCAAGACCGGCTGAACATGCTCTACCTCAATGCCGCCGAAGGTTTTGTCCTGGTGTTTGTGGCGCTGTGGGTGTTTCTCAACATCAAGCTGTCCTTCTGGGTGGCCATGGGCCTGCCCATTTCATTTCTCGGCGGGCTGTTTTTCATGAACTGGTTCGGGATTTCTCTCAACATGATCTCGACCTTCGCCCTGCTTATCGCCCTGGGCCTGCTCATGGAC
>JAJBSZ010000428.1 GCA_020861125.1 Planctomycetota bacterium
GGACGCCAGCGACAGCCGGGTGGGACAGCCGGCTCCCCGCGGGCGTCCGGCGGATGTTTGGGCCTGCCGCTGTGGGGATGGTTCCGTCGCCCGTTCCGCTGGTAAATGCGGGCGGATTTTTTTGCCACCAGGCGTTGCTATGATCTTGCGCCGGCGGTGGAGGGGATTACAATGATCGGAAGTGCCTGCCACCGGGCGGTGAAGCCCGCGGCCGGCCCGGTTCGGATCCGAATCCGAAGGTAGGGGAAAGGGAAGCAATGCGTTTCCGTACGACATTCGCCCAGATTTCCACCGGCGACCCGGTGGCCAACGCTCGGGAGGCGGCGGCCAAAATTCAGCGGGATTTCTCCGGGACCCCGCCTGCGGTGGTGATATTTTTCGCCGCCACCGATTACCATCCCGCCACGCTGGCCGAAGCCATGCACGAAGGTTTTCCCGGCAGCGTCACCATTGGCTGCACCACCGCCGGCGAGGGCGTCGACGCGACGCTCTTGAACGGATCGGTGGTGGCCATGGCTTGCGGTCCGGAGGTTTTCGACTACTGCGAGACCGCCCTCATCCTTGGCGATGGGGCGGCCAACGGCCAGGAAGGGATCTTCAGCGCCGTCGACGACGCGGTGAAGTACATCAGCCGCGGCCTGCTCCAGTCTCCGATGGAACTGAACTACCGCGAGTATGTCGGCTTCATTCTGTCCGACCGCGTTTCCCACTTCAGCGAAGGGGTGATCGAACGGCTGGGCAGTCTTACGGATATCTTCTTCGTCGGCGGGTTTGCCGGCGACGACTGCAAATTCGAAGGCAGCAACATCTTCTACCGCGGCCGGGCCTACCAGAACGCCGTCCTCCTCGCCCTGTGGAAACCGCGGCGCGGTTTCGATCTCATCAAAACCCAGGCGGTGGAAGTTACCGAGCATTCCATGGTCATCACCCGCGCCGACGAGGCCAACCGCATCGTCTGGGAGTTCGATGGCGAGGATGCGGCGTCGGTCTATTCCCGACTCATCGGGGTGCCGGTGGAATCGATGGGCATTCCCGAATTCGATGCCTTTCCCCTCGCCCGCACCGCCGATGGCGAACCGTTTCTCCAGGTATCGGTACGCCTGGTGGACGGCAAGGGCCTGCAACTGTTTTCCTCGGTCAAGGAGGGCACCCGCCTGACCCTGACCCGGAGTGCCGACATCGTCAGCACCACCGCCAAGGCTCTGCGGGATCAACTGTGGGAGAGCGGCCCGGTGTCCGCTGTTCTCCACACCAACTGCGTCTCGCGGCATATGAACCTGAAAAACGCCGGGCAAATCGCGGATTTTGAAAAATTGTTCGCCGGCATTCCCGGCATCGCCTTTTCCTCCTATGGCGAAATTTACGTGGGACTGGTGGGCATGACCTCAACCATGATTCTGTTCAAATGACCGCCACCGCTGCCAGCCTCGTGGTGTTTTATTCCTTCGAAGGCAACTGCCGCGAACTGGGCGGCCGTATGGCCGAGGCCCTCGGTGCCGATGTGGCGGAGATTTTCCCCCGCACCGAGATACCGCGGGGTGCCGTCGGGAAGTATGTGGCGGGCGGTACGGCGTCCCTGTTCCGGCAGACCGTTCCGGTCCAGCCGCTGCCGGTGGCGGTGCAGGACTACGGTTTGGTGATCGTCGGGACGCCGGTATGGGCCTGGAATCTGCCGCCCGCGACCCGGAGCTTTCTGGCCGGGCAGGATTGGACGGGGGTCCGGACAGGTTTATTTGCCATGCACCGAGGGGGAGCCGGTATGGCTTTGGCATCCATGCGAACCCTGATCACGGCGGGAGGCGGTACCGTTATCGGCACGGCGGATTTCCGCGATTTACGCAGCCGCGGCGCCGCCGACACCAGGCAACGCGCGGTGGCGTGGGCGCTGTCCCTGCTGGGGGCCGGGTAAGGTACAGGTTCTCCTGCGACCCGGCTTCGGCCTGTGGTCAGACGGAGAACGCGTCATGATCGACAATCCCAAACGACCCACCTTTTATTATTACCTCGCGGTATTGCTGGCGGTGATGGTGTTGAATTCCATGCTGGTCCCGGCCATCACCCGGCAGGAGACCCAGGAGGTCGACTACGGCACCTTTCTCAACCAGCTCGCCGCCGGCCAGGTGTCGGATGTCCGTCTCGAGAACGAGCGCATCCGCTATACCGTCACCGACGAAGAGGACGCGGCCGCGCCCTATGTCACCGGCGTCTGGGAGGATCCGGGGCTGGTGGAACGCCTGCACGAGAGCGGCGTTTCCTTTACCCGGGTTATTCCGCACGAGACCTCGCCCATCGTGGGATTTCTCATGTCCTGGATCCTGCCGCTGGCGATATTCATCCTCATCGGCCAGTTTTTCTCCCGCCAACTCCAGAAAGGTTTCGGCGGCCGGAACGCCATGACCTTCGGTAAATCCAACGCCAAGATCTACGCCGAAAGCGAAACCGGCAAAACCTTCGCGGATGTGGCGGGTCAGGACGAGGCCAAGGAGGCGCTGCGGGAGATCGTGGACTTTTTGCATAATCCCGGCCGCTACACCGCCATCGGCGCCACCCTGCCCAAAGGTGCGCTTCTGGTCGGGCCGCCCGGTACGGGCAAAACCCTGCTGGCCCGGGCGGTGGCGGGGGAGGCGCACGTGCCATTTTTCTCCATCTCTGGCTCGGACTTTGTCGAGATGTTTGTCGGTATG
>JAJBSZ010000007.1 GCA_020861125.1 Planctomycetota bacterium
AACAGCATCTCTTTAGCCGGCACCAGGGGTATGCCGAAAAACTTTCAGTCCTCGGCGGTGCCGGTGCCCCGGGCGTTGAGGATGGTACCGCCGCTGGCGCCCGCCTGGCGGGCCGCGGCCATGACGCTCTCGCCGTAGCCGGCATTGACGATGACGGTGATGAGGGTATACCCGGAATCCATGGTCTCGCTCCTGTCCTCGGGGGGATGTTCCTCCGGCCCGTCGCACGGCCCGACGCGCCGGAACAGCCGCGGCACCGGCAGAACCAGGGCCATGCCGGTCAGTTTTCGCGGGTCCGCTTGGGCGGCCGTCCGGACTGCCTGCACCACCGCCGCCCGTTCCCGGCCCATGAGGGTGACCACCATGTCCTGATGGATATCCCCGAGAGACAGGGCCTGAAGGATCCGGCTGTGGCCGAAAGATTGGCCGAGGGCGATGGTGCCGCCCCGGGCGCCGGCGGCCTTGGTCGCTTCCACCAGCCGCTCGCCGCGGTGCCGGCCAACGAAGCACAGCAGCAGCGTGGACGGTACGGCCTCGAAATCGGTCATGGTTTCCTGCCCTCCGCGTATTTGAACAGCAAGCCCAGCAGCTGGATGGTGATCAGCGGTGCCATGGCGATCATCGCCACCATGCCGAAGGCGTCGGTGGCCGGATTGCCGCCGACTGCGACGGCCGCGCCCAGGGTCAACGCCAGCACGAAGGTGGTGGACATCGGCCCCGACGCCACCCCGCCGGAATCGAAGGCGATGGCGGTGAAGAGCGGCGGGCAAATCCGGGTCAGACACAGCGCCAGGATGTACCCGGGTACGAGTATATACCAGATGCTCAGGCCGGTGAGAACCCGGATCATGCCCAGCACCACCGCCGCGGCGATGGACAGGGAGAGGGCGGCCAGCATGAACGAACGCCGGATGGAACCACCGGACACCTCTTCCACCTGTTCGGTCAGGACCCAGACCGCCGGCTCGGCGATCACCACCACCGCCCCGAGGATCAACCCGATGGGCAGGAGTACCCAGCCGCTCCAAATGGTGCCCAACTGCATGCCGAGCGATTTGCCGATGGGGCTGAACCCGCCCGTCACGCCGGTCAGGAACACCACCAGTCCGATGAAGGTGTAGAGCATGCCGAGAAGCATCCGCCGCACCTGCGCCTTCGGCAGCTTCAGGAGAAACAGTTGAAACAGGAAAAAAATCATCAGGAGGGGCACCAGGGCCAGCACCACTTCGCTGGCGACGCTCGGCACGTGGTGCAAAAAAACTCCGAACAGGGATTCGTCCACCGCCTCCACCGTGGCCGTCGCCACCGAATCCAGGTCGATTTTGGTGAACATGCCCATGATCGCCACCGCCATCACCGGCCCGATGGATGCCAGGCCGACAAAGCCGAAGCTGTTGTCGTCGCCGCCGCCCTCGCGGGGTTTCACCGCCCCGGCCACGCCCAGCCCCATGGCCATGATGAAGGGCACGGTGATGGGACCGGTGGTGGCGCCACCGGAGTCGAAGGCGATGCTGACAAAGGCGGTATTGGAAAACAGGCAGGCCACGAACACCAGGGCATAGAATATGGTAAGGAGGACGGGTAACGACACCTGCAGCACCACCCGCAGCATCGCCACCACCAGGAACAGGCCGACTCCGCCCGCGATCATCAGGAGAAGCATCGGTTTGTTCACCCCCGGCGCCACTCCGGTCACCTGGTCCGCCAGCACCTGGACGTCCGGCTCGGCGATGGTGATGGCGAAGCCGATGATGAATGAGGCGATGAGGATCAGCGGCAGGTTGCGGCGTTTGGTCAGGGCCGAACCCACCCGCTACCCGAAGGACACCATACCGATATCCGCCCCGATGAGGAAAATGGTCAGGCCCAGGATCAGGAGGCCGCCGCCCACCAGAAACTGCCCCAACTGGCCGGTGGGCAGAGGGGCGATGGTGAAATGCAGCAGCACCACCAGGCCCATAATGGGAAGTACCGAAACGGCTGATTCCCGGATCTTCTCGATAAAGTGGTGGCTCAAAGGCCCGTCTCCTCGTTCGTGCCCGATCCAGCCGCCTGGCCCGCCTGGCGGGGCGGTATTCATCACGCCTGCGCCTCGGGCGGGATCAAGCCGTCGGGCCATTATAGCCATCCCGATACGCCATTCAACAGGCGATCGGGTTCTTTTCGAAATTGTACCGCGGACGCAAACGGCAATCCCGACGCACCGGAAATCCTGAAATTTTATTTCAATTTTTATTTGACTATGAAATTTTATTGGGTAGAGTGCCTGCAGACGATGGAAATCCGTCTTTCCCCGATACCCGGATACCGTGCATGACCTCCGTCCTTGGCCGCATCCAGAACTTCGCTCAAGCCCTGACGCCGAGCGAGCGGAAAGTCGTCGAGTTTCTCCAGAAACACCCGCGCGACGTGGTGGACAATTCCATCAACCGGGTCGCCCAGCTGGCAGGGGTGTCCCCCGCGTCGGTCAGCCGTCTCGCCGCCACCCTGGGCTACCGGGACTGGAAGGAGATGCGCAACAACCTGGTGCGGGATCTCACGACGCCGGCGCAAACGGTGTTTTCCGACATCGACGGCGACGACGACGGCGAAGCCATCATCAAGAAGATTTTCGATTGCAGCAGGCTGAGCCTGGGCGACACGTTCGAGCAGATCCGGAAGAAGGATGTCCTCCGCGTCGT
>JAJBSZ010000112.1 GCA_020861125.1 Planctomycetota bacterium
GCGCCAGCCGCGTCGCCGTCGCCCGCGGCAACATCCCATACTCGGCCGTCACCCATCCCCGCCCACTCCCCTCCAACCACTTCGGCAACCGGTTTTCCACCGTTGCGGTACAGATCACGGCAGTCTCACCCATGGTGATCAAGGCCGACCCCTCGGCATGGCCGTTGACATTGGGAGTGATAAGGACGGGACGGATCGTGCGGCCGCGCGGCCTTCGGGTAACGGTGCTCATACGAATTCCTTTTACATGGGCCGCCACCCGGCAGCCAAATCGAAAACCAAGAATGCGAAACCGATGTAACCACAACCTCCTGCCAAAAATCGGGTCGACGGAACGTCGGAGGCATACCGGCCAACGGTCGACAGCGGTCAACAGCGGGCGGTCGCCATGTATCCAGCCCACCCTGCCGGGATTGTCCGCGCCAACCGTCAAGCCGCCGGGAGCATATGCCAGTGGGGTGCCGGTTTCCGATGGACAGGCGGTGGGCGGTCATTCCTCCCCCGCGCTGCCTACAGCGTCTCCAGCCGGGTACACAACTCCTTTTCGAACCGGACCGCCTTGGCGAAATCGGGATACGTGCTTTCCATCAGCTTGAACAAACTGCCGTGGATGTCCCGCCGGCCGTCGGCCCGCCGGCCGATACCAAGCACCTCGTGCAGCAGTTCGTGGAACAACACGTATTCCACAAAATAGGCGGGGATGTCCGGCGAGTCCAGTTTACGGTTCATGATCACCAGGTTGCGTTCCGGATCGTAACAGGCGAAACGGATGGACCGGCGGCCGCGGCGGGTGCCGCGCCGGCCCCAGACCACCCGGGCGGTCGAACGGCCGCCGAGATAGGTCTGGTTCAGCCGCCGGGCATAGGCGACGATGTCGTGGTGGGCGGCCCGGGAGCGTTCCGGTGACGGCTCCCGCCGCGGCCGAGCCGCCGCCGGCTCCCGGGCCAAGGCCGCCGCCGTAAATCGGCGCAGCGCTTGCCGGTCGCTGGGCTCGCCCCGCAACAGGCAGGCGATCTCGTCCAGCACCTCTGGCGGAGCGGCCAGAAAGATTTTCTGCAGCCGCACCTCCACATGACCGGCCGGATGCCGCCGTGCCGACAGCATCCGCCGACGGTTGCCGGTGAGGCAGAGGAGGACCCGCTGGCCGGATCGAGCCGACAGCTCCTGCTGCAGATCGAGAACGGTGCGGCCGGGGGTTTCGATCACGTCGCCGTCTCCTGCCGGGTTTCGGCGATACGCTCGGCGGCCATCTCCCGGAGGCGGTATTTCTGGACCTTGCCGCTGGTGGTGAGGGGAAACTCGTCCACAATCCAAACGTATTGCGGCACCTTGTAGGGAGCGATACTCTTTCGGGCGAAGTCCTGGACGTCCTCCGGCGTGACGTCGGCATCGGGATGGAGCACGACAAACGCCGCCACCGCCTCGCCGTATTTGGCATCCGGCGCCCCGACCACCTGGACATCCTTGACTCCCGGCATCTTGTAGAAAAATTCCTCCAGCTCACGGGGATAAATATTCTCGCCGCCCCGGATGATCATGTCCTTGAGGCGGCCGGTGATCCGGTAATAGCCGTCTTCGTCGACGGTGCCGAGGTCGCCGGAATGCATGAAGCCGTCCGCGTCGATGGCCCGGGCGGTCTCTTCGGGCATTTTGTAATAGCCCTTCATGACGTTATAGCCGCGGCAGCACAGCTCCCCCTGAACCCCCGGTCCCACCTCGAGACCGGTTTCCGGGTCGACGATCTTCACGTCGCAATGCGGCATGGCCCGGCCGACGGTAGCGGTCTTCCGCTCGATGGTATCGTCCACCGAGGTCATGGTGAAGGCCGGGCTGCATTCGGTCAGGCCGTAGGTGATGGTGATTTCCCGCATGTGCATCAGGGTCATGGCCTTTTCCATCCACTCCACCGGGCAGGGGGAACCGGCCATGATGCCGGTGCGCAGGCTGGTGAGATCGAATTTGTCGAACAGGGGATGGGTCATTTCGGCGATGAACATGGTGGGTACGCCGTAAATGGCGGTGGCTTTTTCTTTTTCCACCGCCGCCAGGGCGTCGAGCGGATCGTACTGCTCCAGCATCACCAGCGTGGCGCCGTGGGTAAACACGGCCATCACCCCGAGAACTATCCCGAAACAATGGAACAGCGGCACCGGCAGACACACCCGATCCTCGGTGGTCAGCTTCT
The DNA here is from genome assembly GCA_020861125.1 of Planctomycetota bacterium. The sequence goes on from JAJBSZ010000112.1 coordinate 2,186, forward strand.
GGCGTTCGCCAATGTAATAGCCGTTATTGATGATGTTGCGGTGGGTGAGCATCACCCCCTTGGGGAAGCCGGTGGTGCCGGAGGTATACTGCATGTTCACCATATCGCGGTTGCTGATCTGCCGCATGTTTTCGCGCAATGTATGGTCCGGCAGGTGCGAACCAAGGGCGATAAGTTCGTTGGTGGAGTACATGCCCCGGTGCTTCTCCGGACCCATGTATATGATGGATTTCAGCACCGGGAACTTCTCCGTCCTGACCCGCCGGGTAATACTGGACGTCTCCCGGATCTCCGGCGCGATCTCGTACAGGATGTCCAGGTAGGAATAGTTGCCGCCCTTGTAGCCGTCCACCAGAGCCAGGGCCTTCATGTCCGACTGGCGGACGACATATTCCAGTTCATGGCTCTTGTAATAGGTATTGATGGTGACCGGCACCGCTCCCAGTGTGGCGGTGGCGAAAAAATAGGTCAGCCAATCCGGAACGTTCCGGGC
>JAJBSZ010000415.1 GCA_020861125.1 Planctomycetota bacterium
GTTGTCTCGGGGACTACCATTTCTTCCACACGGAAGAAATGGCGGTCCCCTTTTTTTGTGGCTGGCGGACTGAAGTGGCAAAATTCACCTAACCCATTTTTCTGCAATAAAATAGAGTGAAACCGGAAAAAATCTGGTACCGCACTACCCTGCCATGGAGCACAACGGTTTTGCCATATCGTGTAAGTATTGTATTTCCCGATAGCTAGCCGGCGGCCGGCGGGAGCGGGAGCGCCGAAGGGTCGCCGGACTTCCGCTAACCCGTGCGGAAAAAACAACTTCTATCGAAAACTGGCACAAAAACATATTGCTTTCCCCCGTATCCACATACAATTCATACCCATGGGGTGCCGGGGAAGGAATGCCGATGGCATGCCTTATCGGTCCAGGCAGTCAGCATCCATGGATCACGGCCATAATGCACTGGCGTCTGTATATTTTCTTCCTCTCCGCCACGGCGGCGTTCTGTTTTATGCTTCTGACGGCGGTCACCGACTATGGGTCGAGCGGCAACTACCAACCGCCGTTGGTCTCAGCCACGGTACCGGATGAGGGTGGCGCCGAGCGTTTCCGCGTCGCTCCGGCGTCGGCCGTGGCCCCACGGCCGGCCCTGCATACCGACCCGCTCCTCAAGCCCAATACCCCCCTCCTGTTCGTCCCCCGCACGGCCGATCCGCTGGCCCTGACGGCGGCCCGGGACGAGCCCCATCGGGGCCATACCGACCATCGCCTGCGCTGGGACGAGGGCGGCTGGTACCGCGAGGAAATCGCCCTCACCACCGCCTACTGCCCCTGCAGCAAGTGCTGCGGCACCGGGTCACCCGGCATCACCAGCATCGGCAAAAACGCCTGGACCCCGGGCTTGGCAGCGGATCCCCTCTATCTGGATTACGGCACCCGGGTCTTCGTACCCGGCTACGGCCTGTCGGTGATCGACGATACCGGCGGCGCCATGCGCCGGCAGTGGCGGCGGAACGGCCAGCTCCATATCGACGTGCGCATGACCTACCACTACGAAGCCCGGCAGTGGGGAAAACAGTACCTCCCGGTGAAGATCTACGTCCGGGAGTAACGACGCCGGGCCGAGGCCAGTGGCGGCTCCATCCTCCGTGGGTGGAAAATTCGCACGACGGTCGGCGGCCGCCACGGACGGCGGCATCCGGCGTGCCGGAACCCACCGCGATGCCACAATAAAAGGAACTCAACCCATGCAGCAGTATTCCCTCGCCGTTCTGGCCGGCGACGGTATCGGACCGAAAGTGACCGCCGAGGCGCGGCAAACCATCGACGCCGCCGCCGACCGCTACGGCTTCGTCACCACCTGGCACGAATTCCCCTTCGGGGCCGAATACTATCTCCGCCACGGCGTCGCCCTGCCGGCCTCGGCGCTGGCGGAAATGGCCGATTTCCACGCCATGCTCCTGGGCGCCATCGGCGACCCCCGGGTCCCGCCGGGGCCCCTGGAACAGGAGATTCTCCTGGCCCTCCGGTTCCACTTTGACCAGTACGTCAACCTGCGTCCGGCTCTCTCCTTCCCCGGGGTTCCCCTGCCCGTTCCCCTGCCGGCCGATACGGGTATCGACGCGGTGGTGGTGCGGGAAAACACCGAGGACTTTTACATGGGGATTGGCGGTGCCGGCAGCGGCAGGCTGGCAGACCCCATCTCCGCCGTCCGCGGCCTGTACCGTTGTGACGGTGCCATTGAACTCGGGTTTCCCGAGGGCATGGAGGCCGCCTATTCCCTGGGTCTCATGACCCGACCCGCCATCGAGCGGATCACCCGCTATGCCTGTTCCCTCGCCCGCCAGCGCGGGGAGGCCACCGTCCACGTGGTCAGCAAGGCCAACGCCGTTCCCCATCTCTACGGTTTCTGGGATCGGGTGGTGCGGGAAACGGCGGCAGAGGAATTCCCCGACCTGACCCTGAACCCCGTCAATGTGGACGCCCTGTGCTACCTCATGGCGCGGCAGCCCGCCGGGTGGGGCGTCGTGCTCTGCCCGAACCTGTTTGGCGATATCGTGAGCGATCTCCTTTCCGCGCTGGCGGGCGGTCTCGGGCTGGCGGCGGCGGGCAATATCGGCGACGGCCTTTCCATGTTCGAGCCGGTGCATGGATCGGCCCCGACCATCGCCGGCACCGGACGGGCCAATCCGCTGGCCGCCATTCTCTCCGGCGCCCTTCTGCTGGACCATTTGGGCCAACGGGAGGCGGCTCGGGCGGTGGAAAACGCGGTGCGGCACTACCTCACCTCGGGCCAACCGCAACCGGTGGAACAGGGCGGTACGGCGACGGTGACGGAAGTGGGCGCGATGGTGCGGGACCACCTCCAATAGGCACGACACCGGGTGCTGGGGAACGCAAAAAGGCATGCCGCGCGCGGCATGCCTTTGGTTTTTGGGTCGTACTCTTTCAGGCGGTCTTGCGGTAGGGCGCCTCGGCCTTCCGCCGCCGGGGCGGCCGGCCCGGCCCCCGCCCCGCGCCGTTCCGGCGGGGATTCTCTTCGCTGCCGTACCCGGCGCCGGGGCGGCGCGACCGGCCTGGCCTCGCGCCCGACGACCCGCCGCGGCCGTTCCGCTCGCCGGTAGCGGCCGGGGACCGTTCGGCGACGGTTTCCTCGTAGCCGTGATCGCGGACGGTGGGGATCCGCAGGGCGATCAGCCGTTCGATATCACGGAG
>JAJBSZ010000367.1 GCA_020861125.1 Planctomycetota bacterium
CCGCCTACCTGGTGTCGCGGCAATGGGACCTGTTCAAGGATTCCTTCGCCGGCATGTTCACCGTCACCGGCGCCCTGCTGGCCGCCGCCGCTCTGGCCTTGTCGAAGGTGGTGCATGAACTCGGCCACGCCTACGCCACGAAAAACCTCGGCCTCCGGGTCCCCACCATGGGCGTGTCCCTGATGTGTTTCGCGCCCGTTCTCTGGACCGATACCACCGAGGCCTGGAAGCTGCCCCGGCGCCGGGACCGGCTGCACATCGGCGCCGCCGGCGTCAGTCTGGAACTGGCCTTGGCGACGCTGGCGGCCCTGCTGTGGCCCATCATGCCGCCGGGGGACCTGAAAACCGCCGTCTTCATCACCGCCAGCACCATCTGGATCATGACCCTGGCCGTCAACGTCAACCCCTGCATGCGTTATGACGGCTACTATCTCCTGTCCGACCACTGGAACATCCCCGACCTGCAAAGCCGGGCCTTCGCCCTGGGCAAGTGGCGGCTGCGGGAATTCCTCTTCGGCTTCGGCCTGCCGCCGCCGGAACGGTTCGCGGCGTGGGACCGGGAAAAGATGATCGTGTATGCCTACGTAACCTGGGTGTACCGTTTTTTCCTGTTTCTCGGGATCGCCCTCATGATGTACACCCTGCTGTTCAAAGCCCTCGGGGTGGTGCTCATGGTGGTGGAGCTGGTTTTTTTTCTGGCGGCGCCGGTATGGAGGGAAGTTATGCAGTGGGTAGGGATGCGCAGCCTGTTCCGCTTCAATTACCGGACCATCCGCACCGGTGTGGTGTTCCTCGGCGGGCTGGCCCTCTTTTTCCTGCCCTGGCACCGCCAGATTATCGCTCCGGCCATCGCGGTGCCGTCACGCCAGACCCTGGTGCACGCGCCGGCCCACGGTTTCCTCGATGAGGTGGCAGCGGCGAATTTCCATCGCTATTCCGCGGGAGAAACCCTGGCGCGCCTGCGTTCGCCCGATCTGGAAAGCAAAATCGGCCTGGCGGAAATGCGCATCGCCACCCAACTGGAGACCCTCTCCCTCGCCAGTCTCGACCGCCAGATCCGCACCGATCTGGCCGCCGACTGGGAGGAATTGGGACGGATGGCGGAGGACCTGGGCGGCCTCCTCAAGGAAAAGGAACAGTTGCACCTCACGGCGCCGTTGACCGGCACCATCCGCGACCTCGCGGTTTGGGTGACGCCGGGCCAATGGCTGGCGGTCAAGGAACCGCTGGCCCTCATGGCTGGGGAAAACATGAATGTCGAGGCCTACGTTCCGGAAGCGGAACTGGACCGCATAGCGGTTGGACAGACGGGCTTGTTCTACCCGGCCGGCCGCGGCAGGCTGCCGGTGGCGGTGACGGTGGTGTCGGTGGAAAGTCGGGCCACCCGGGAGCTGGCCCATGTGGAACTCAGCTCCACCGCCGGCGGGCCGCTGGCGGCCCAGAAGTCGCCAAGCGGCGCTCTGGTCCCGGACCACGCCGTATTCAAAGTGGTGTGCGCCGCCGACATCAGCGCTGCCGCCATCGTCACCGGTCAGGTCAGCCTCAGCGGCCAGCCCCAGAGTTTTGCCTCACGTCTCTGGCACAATTTCATGGGCCTGGTTATCCGGGAAAGCAACCTGAACTGACGCCGCTGGTTCAGGGGGCGTCGCTGTTCCAGGGGGCATCGCTCTGCACCACCCACGGCAAACGCCGCACGGGCGGGCGCACCGGGTTACTGCAAAAAGGAAAAGCTGTCCAGCATGCGTTTGAGATTAATGTCGTCCCAGGGCATATGCTCGGCGATGCTGAAGCCCACCACCTCGGTCGCGGCCGCCACCTCGGTGATCAGCCGGGTAACCTGCGGCAGGGTGAGGCGGCCGGCCGGGGCGTCTACCGTGGTGCCGTCCGGATTGTTAAACAACAGGGAGCGGAAGTGCCGCGGATCCAGAACATCGAGATCCAGATGGATGGCGAGGTGCCGGATGTCGTGATCCCGGATCCAGGCGAGGACGGATTGGCTGGAGGCGGCGAGGTCGGAGGAGGGGAGGCGGGAAATACCCAACCGTCCGATAACCTCGTTCTCCTGGCTGGTCACCGAATCCACCCCGGCGATCAGTACCCGTCGCGGATCCAGGGGCCGCTCCACCGTGGCGGCCAACTCCGGATCGCCTTCCCCCAGCAGATGGCCGAGGACCATGGCGTGGGCGTGGGCGAATTCCCGGGGCGTGGTCACGTCGGGATGGGCGTCGATCCAGAGCACGCCCAGTTCGCCGCCGTAGCGCTGGTTGCAATAGGCGAAGGGCGCCTGGCTCACCAGGCAGTCGCCGCCGAACACGATCACCCGATCCGGCTCGTAGGCGTCGATGATGTGGCGGGCGGCGCGGAGCTGTTTGCCGACGGCCTCGCGCCAGACGATGCCGCCGTCCAGCGCTGGCTCGGATCCGTCGTACTCCGCCACCGGCACCTCGACCAGCGGCGCGTCGCCCGCCGGCGCCAGCCAGGCGAGAAGACGGGCGCCCAGCGGATAGGGGACGGGATTGTTGCCGCCCTGCCACTGGGGCATGAGCAGGCGCAGGGTGGTGGGTCGCCGCGTGGGTTTGGTCATGTCGGGTTCCTTTCCGCTACGGGAGGCGCCGTTGGCGCCAGATCCAGTATATCTACCGGCGCCGGCCAATGCCAGCGCGGCGGAAC
>JAJBSZ010000388.1 GCA_020861125.1 Planctomycetota bacterium
AGGCGGAACTGGCGCAGGCCGGAGACCTGATCCAATCCTGGAAAAGCAACCTCGCCAAGTTCGACGTGGACGAGGCGAAGATCGGTCTGGGGGCGGGGGAATTCCTGGTGGTGCATGCCTACAACGGGGACGTGGCCTTGATCATGGAGGAAAACCCCGACATCGGCTTTTACATCCCCGAGGAAGGGTCGTCCTTCGCCGCCGACGATTTCGTCATCACCGCCGCCTCGCCGGAGGCGGATCTGGCCCATGCCTTTATCAACCACTTCCTCGACCCCGACAACGCCGCCGCCAACATGGAATCCATCCGCTATTTCATGCCCAACCCGGCGGCAGTGGCCATGCTCGACGACGACCTGCGTGAGAATCCCGCCTTCAACGTGCCGGACGAGGTCATGGGCAACTGCGAGGTCATCCGCGACCTGGGCGAGGACAATAACAAATACATCGCGGTCTGGGACCGGATCAAGGCGGAATAACCGCCCGGGCCGCCGCCTTCACCTGCCACCACCACCGGGAGTCGCCCGCCGCGACTGCCGGTTTTTTATGCCCGCTCTCCGGGTGGGCGATCGCCCAATGCCCGACCAGCAACCGATAAGCAACCGACCAGTGAACCGACCAGCAACCGGCCGGCCGCAGGCCCCGCCTCGCCGGAAAAGGGGCCGATCCCTCCGGTTCCGGACAGGGCGGTCGCGCCTGCCGCTCCCTTCCCGCGGCGGCGGGCCGGCGGCGAGCCTTGCCCTCAACTTTTTCCGAACAAACCCCTTGATCGCGGCCCCCGAAATACGGATAGTTGTTTCGGGGGATAGCCTGTCCGTCAATCGCGCTTCGCGACAACCGGGGGGAATCCAAATCACCTAATACCACTGCGTTTTTGCACCTGGTTGATCCTTTCCCGGCGCGCTTTCGGGCTCTGGTAGTGTCCGAGTCCGCAACCGCGCGGGAAGAGTCCACCCGGGCACGAGCGCGCACCAATTGGCCACCGGCATGGGGGATGCTCGCGGCATGCAGAAATGTTATCACCGTTTCCTGATCGGCCTCGCCTGCGGGCTGCTGGCCGCCACCGCCACGGCGGCGGACGGCGCGGGCCGGGGGTATCCCATCCGCTCGGCCGGGACGGCACCCACCGGGCCGGTGGCGACGCGATCGGTGGAAACACCGCCTCCGGCTCCAGCTCCGGCACCGGCTGCTGCGGCGACGGGCAAACCCGACGCGACGGCCTATGAACACCGGCCCCTGACCTTTGCCGGCGACGCCCGCCGCGAAGCCCGAGGCGACGGTGCCCGCCTGCCGTCCGTCTGGCCGGCCCTCGGACTGGTGACGTTCATCGGCCTCGCTTTCGCGCTCGCCATGCTGCTGATCAAAAAATTCCTCCCCGGTCACCGCCACCTGTTTTCCCATCCGGCCATGGAAATTCTCGGCCGCACCCACATCGACCAGCGCCGCTACGTTTCCCTCCTCCGGGTGGGCCGGCGCATCGTCGTGGTCGGCGTTTCGCCGGACGAGATGCGCACCCTGTCGGAGATCGCCGACGAGGAGGAAGTCACCGACATCCTCGAGGTGGCGCGGCCCAAGACCGATCACGGCCTGAGCCTGTTCCAGCGCCTGTTCCAGCGCCATGTGCTCCACAACGAGGAAGAGGAAACCCGGGCCCTGGCCGAAGCCCAGGCCGAGGCGCTGTCCGACCAGATGGCCAGCCTCCGCGACCGGGTCCGGACCATCCAGAAGGGCGAGAAACCAGCGCGGCGCGTGGATGCGGTAGGGTAAGGGGATAGGTGATGCGGAGACGGGCGGCAAGCCTCTTTTTTTGCCTGGCGTTTTCAACTTTGTTCGTATGCGCCGCCGCCGATCCCGGGCTGGCGCCGCGGGAGCCGCTGGAGCCGTTGTCCCTGATCGACCGCAGCGAAATGGATTTTGTCCCGGCGGTGCCGCGCGGCAATCCGCACGAGGACGGGCTGGTGTACGTGCCGTTGCCGACCATCCAGAACGGCAGTCTGGTACCGATGGAGAAGGCGGAGCAGCTGTCGTCGGCGCTGCAGATCGTCATCCTCCTCACCATCCTCACCCTGTCGCCGGGCATCCTGATCCTGATGACCAGTTTTCTCCGTATCACGGTGGTGCTGGGGTTTGTCCGCCGGGCGATGGGCACCAATACCCTGCCGCCGGATCAGGTGATGATGGGGATGGCCCTGTTCCTGACCTTCTTCATCATGTGGCCGACCTGGAAGGCGTCGTGGAGCGAGGGTCTGGCGCCGTACTTCAACGGCGATCTGGTGGAGATCGCGCCGGGGGAGGAGCGGCGGCTGCGGCAGTCCGAAGCGCTGGAGCGAAGCATGGCCCCGGTCCGGCGCTTCATGCTGGACTGCCTCACCGCCAACAACGGCCGCGAGGAACTGTACTTCTTCCTCGGCGCGGCCGGCATGGCGGACATGGTGAGCCTGGAAAACCAGGGCCGGCTCCGGCCCGAGGACGTGCCGACCACGGCCTTGATCCCGGCCTTCATCTGTTCCGAACTGAAGCGGGCGTTCTGGATGGGCTTTCTCATCTACCTGCCCTTTCTGGTGCTGGACGTGGTGATCTCCTCGATCCTCATGTCCATGGGCATGATGAATCTGACCACGATAATGATCTCCCTGCCCTACAATCTCAACGTCTTCGTCATATAA
>JAJBSZ010000347.1 GCA_020861125.1 Planctomycetota bacterium
CCTCCGCACCACCTGCGGCAGCCGGATCCTCGACAACTTCCTGCCGCCCTACGACGCCACGGCGGTGGCTCGTCTCCGCGCCGCCGGTGCCGTCATCACCGGCAAAACCAACATGGACGAGTTCGCCATGGGCGCCACCGGCGAAAACTCCGCCTACGGCCCCACCCGCAACCCGTGGGACACCGCCCGGGTCACCGGCGGCAGCTCCAGCGGCAGCGCGGCGGTGGTGGCCTACGGCGGCGCCCTGGCCGCCCTCGGCTCCGATACGGGCGGCTCCATCCGCCAGCCCGCCGCCTTCTGCGGCCTGGTGGGGATGAAGCCCACCTACGGCCGGGTGTCCCGCTACGGGCTGGGCGCCCTGGCCTCGAGCCTCGATCAGATCGGGCCCTTCACCCGCACCGTCCGCGACAACGCCCTCCTTCTGGACGCCATCGCCGGCCACGACCGCCGCGACTCCACCTCCGCCGCCCGGGCCGACGCCGCCCGACCGTGCCTGTCGGGCATCGAGGACGGCATCGCCGGGCTGCGCGTCGGCTACGACCCGACCCTCCCCGAGCGGGAGGGCCTGGCGCCGGCCCAGGCCGACGCCCTGCGCCGGGCGGTCGCCATCTGCCGCGACAACGGCGCCGAAATCCGCGAGATCACCCTGCCGCTCATCGACTACGGCGTCGCCGCCTACTACATCATCTGTTCCTGCGAAGCCTCCGCCAACCTCACCCGCTACGACGGCATCCGCTACGGCGTCCGCCAGGGGGACGGCGATCTCTGGCAGATCTACAGTGAGACCCGGGGACGCGGCTTTGGCGATGAGGTCAAGCGCCGGATCATGATGGGGGCCTATGCCCTGTCGCAGGGGTACTACGACGCCTACTACCGCAAGGCGGCGCGGGTGCGACGGCTGTTCACCATCGAATTCCACAAGCTGTTCGAGGCGGTGGACGCGGTGGTGATGCCGGTGACCCCGGCGCCGCCGCGCCCCCTGGGCGCGCCGGCCACCACCCTGGAAAACTACCTGGGCGACATCTTCACCCTGCCCGCCAACCTCACCGGCCTGCCGGCCCTGGCCTATCCGGTCGGCGTCGCGGACGGCCTGCCGGTGGGCGTCCAGGCCATGGCCGCGCCCTTCCGCGAGGATCTCCTCTATCGGCTGGCGTGGGTGACGGAACAGAACCGGGAGCTGCCGGACGCACCGTGGACCCGGGCCCGGCTGGAGGGCGCGGCATGAGCGTCGAATACGATACCACCGTCGGGGTGGAGGTGCATGTCGAACTGGCCACCCGCACCAAGATGTTCTGCGCCTGCCCGAACGCACCGCAGGACCTGCCGCCCAACCACGCCACCTGCCCGGTCTGCCTCGGCCTGCCCGGAGTGCTGCCGGTGATCAACCGCGAGGCGGTGCGTCTGGGCATCCGCGCCGCCCTGGCCCTGAACTGTTCGGTGAACGAGGTCATCTGGTTCGAGCGCAAGAACTATATCTATCCGGATCTGGTCAAGGGCTACCAGATTTCCCAGTACGAGCAGCCGCTCGGGGAATGGGGCTGGCTCACCATCACCGGCGACGACGGCAACGAAAAGCGGGTGACCATCCGCCGCCTGCACCTGGAGGAGGACACCGCCAAGCTCATCCACGCCGACGGCCGCACCCTGGTGGACGCCAACCGCAGTTCGACGCCGCTCATGGAGATCGTCACCGAACCGGTGATCAAATCCGGCCGCGAGGCCGAGGAGTATGTCCGGAAGCTCCGGGCCATCCTCGTCTACAACGGCATCTCCCGCTGCCGGCTGCAGCGGGGCGAGATGCGGGTCGAAGCCAACGTCTCCATCGCCCCGAAGGGGTCGAAGGAACTGGGCACCCGCACCGAGATCAAGAACCAGGCCGGCTTCAACCACATGCGCTCCGCCATCGAGTACGAGGTGAAACGCCACGCCGAGGTGCTCGAAGGAGGCGGTCAGGTGTTGCAGGAGACCCGGGGTTGGGACGACGTCAACGGCCGCACCTTCCCGCAGCGCTCCAAGGAAGACGCCCACGACTACCGCTATTTTCCCGAGCCGGACCTGCCGCCGGCCCGCATCGAGCCGGGCTGGGTGGACCGCGAGCGGGAGACCATGCCCGCCGCCTACGACGACTATCTGGTAGCGTTGGCCGACCAGGGCCTGACCGCCCCGGACATCGACGCCCTGGCGCGGAACGACGCCCTCGGCTTCCTGCGGGTGGCGGCCGAGGGCATGGCCGACCGGACGGTGCTGCTGGCCAAGCGGTTGATCAAGGACGTCTTCTCCCTGGTGAATTCCACCGGCGTGCCGCTGGACGAGGCGAAGCTGACGCCCGAGGCCTTCCGCGCCGCCGTGCTTCTCCAGGAGGAGGGAACGCTGAACGGCGAAGGCTTCCGCCGGGTGCTGGAGAGCCTGTACGCCAGGGGCGGCGACGCCCTGGAAACCGCCCGGGCCGCCGACCTCATTATCGAGCGGAACGACGATGCCGTGCGCGCCGCCATCACGAAGGTGCTGGCGGACTGCGCCGGCATGGTGGCGGAATTCAGGGCCGGCAAGACGGCGGTGCGCAACGCCCTGTTCGGCCGGGTGATGAAGGAACTGAAGAAAAAGGGCGACCCCAAGGCGGTCGGGGCGCTCCTGGACG
>JAJBSZ010000358.1 GCA_020861125.1 Planctomycetota bacterium
GGGAGAACGGGATTTTTCATGAACCGGTCCGGTGGCCCGCGTCTGGTACCCGGCGCCGGGAGGAGGGGCGGCGGTTAGGCGGGTTATTTGTCGTCGTCCCCGCTGTCCAGGAATTGGTCGTAGTCCTCGATGCCTTCGATAAACAAACCGGTGCCGCGGGCGACGGCTTTCAACGGATCTTCCGAGATGTGCACCGGGATGCCCCGCGTCTCCTTGACGATCAGTTTGTCGATGCCCCGCAGCAGGGCGCCGCCGCCGGCCAGGGAAATGCCGTTGGCGTAGATGTCGCCGGCGAGTTCCGGCGGGGTGTTTTCCAGAGTCTCGATCACGGCGGAGACGATCTGATCCAGCGGTTCCTTCAGCGCCTCGCGGATTTCCTCGCTCCGGACGGTGAGGGAACGGGGCAGTCCCTTTACCTGATCCCGGCCCATGACCTCGATGGAGAGTTCCTCCTCCAGGGGATAGGCGCTGCCGATGGCCAGCTTGATCCGTTCGGCGGTGGTTTCGCCGACGATGAAATTATACTGCCGGCGCAGGTAGTTCATGATGGCCTCGTCCAGCTCGTCGCCGGCGACGCGGATGGAACGGGAGTACACCATGCCCATCATGGAGATCACCGCCACCTCGGTGGTGCCGCCGCCGATGTCGACGATCATGTTGCCGATGGGCTCGTCGATGGGAAGGCCGATGCCGATGGCGGCGGCCATGGGTTCCGATATCACCCACACCTTGCGGGCGTTGGCCTTTTCCGCACTTTCCTTCACCGCCCGCTTTTCCACCTCGGTGATGCCGGAGGGCACGGCGATAACCACCCGGGGCCGGGCGATGCGGGAAAAGTTGTGCACCTTGCCCACAAAATAGGTGAGCATGGCTTCGGTCATCTCGAAGTCGGCGATGACGCCGTCCTTCATCGGCCGGATGGCGCTGAAATTGCCCGGCGTGCGGCCAACCATCTTCTTGGCCCGATCGCCCACCGCCTGGCCGCCCAGGAGCACCCGGCGATCCTTCTTGGACACCGCCACCACCGACGGCTCGCACAGCACGATGCCCTCGCCCCGCTTGTAGACCAGGGTGTTGCACGTACCCAGGTCGATGCCGAGGTCGTGGCTGAAAAAGCCGAAGATGTTTTCGAAAAACACTGCCATGGCCACCTTCTCTACGCGGGTTGCGCTGCCGGCGCGCCGCCGGGATGCGGCCGCGCCTGTGCCCGGACGCCGTCCCGGTCGCGGAACAGCCCTCCTGTTCTATCGTAGGATTTCCGGGGAATCTTCACTCATATCCGGGTTACTTGCCCGGACGGCGGGGTTTCTTTCCGACAGGTTCCGATAATTTTTTTTGCCCGCCTTGCCGACGCCCGGCCGCCACCGGCGGTCAGCGGTCGGGTCGGGCGACGTCGCCGATGACCGGATCGTGCAGGGCGTGGATGACTTCGCACGACGACTGGTTGTCGTACACGTCCTCCACCCGCAGGTCGCCGATCCAGATGCCGTTTCGGTACAGGCGGAGGCGGGCGCCGGTCGCCGTGTCCCGATCGCGACCGCCCTCGATCAGCACCCGGCGCCGGGTTGGCGCCAACGCCACCACCTGCCGCTGCGGCTCGGCCGGGTCGTCGGGGCCGCCGCGCCGGGCCAGCGCGGTCCGAGAGCGCGGGTTTACCGGCAGGCCGGACCGGGCGACGCTCGCGGCGGTGGTCGTCGCCGGCGGTATGGGCCCTTCCGGATCGGGCCGCAGGCTGGACCGCGGTGCGTCGGGCAGCGGCTGGATGGTGCTGGCAGGCCGGGCGCCGGCGGCGGCCTGGAGCCGCCGGACCGCCTCCCGGAGATCGGAGATTTCCCGCCGGTGTTCCTCCCGCATCGCCTCCAGCCGCTGGTATGTTTTGATAAACCCGCCGGCGATAAACAGCATGATCGCCACCGACAGCGCCGCCACCCAGGCGGAGACCGGCGGCCGCCCGAAGGCGAACTCGTCCGCCTCCCGATGATCAGGCCCGTGCGGCGTGGGCAGGTCGCGGTCGCGCATCAGAACAATCCATCCCTGTCCGGCGGACGAGCCTCTCCCTCGTACAGGGTCCATTCCAGGCACAAGCCCCAGGGCGGAGCGCTGGGACCGGCGGCGGTCCGGTCCCGGGCCGCCAACATAGCGTCCATGTCGCCGGGCCGAAAACGGCCGGTTCCCACCCCCACCAGAGTGCCGGTTAGGGCCCGAACCATATTGTACAGGAAACTTCGGCCCTCGACATAATACACCAGACGCCGGCGGCCAGCCGGGTCGGGCGCCAGTTCCCGGATCTCGCTCCGGGATACGGTCCGGACCGTGTCGCCACCAGCCGCCTCGCGGTTGCAGAACGAGGTGAAATCATGGGTGCCGACGAAGGCGGCCGCGGCCGCCGCCATGGCAGCCACATCCACCGGCCATTTCACCTGCCAGGACCGCCCGGCGGCCAGGGCCGGCCGCAGCAGACCGGGGATGATGGAATAGGAATACTGTTTCAGCACACAGTGCCGGCGGGGATCGAAATCCGCCGCCGTCTCCCGGGCCGCCACCACGGCGATGTCGTCCGGGAGCCGCGGATTCAGGGCCTGCGGGATCCGGTCCACCGGGATCGACCGGGGCACCTGGGCCCGTGCGGTCTGACCG
>JAJBSZ010000482.1 GCA_020861125.1 Planctomycetota bacterium
GCCACCACCAAATCCGGCCGATCATAATAATTGCAATTCACCTCGCCACCACCCCGGCCCGGCGCCGTAAATCCCAACGGACACACCGAATTGATATAAAAATCCCGGTAAAACGCCACCTCCCCACCATACTGACGAATCACCTCGTAGACAAATACACTCGACGGCTCATGCGCCAACTCACCCCCGTACTCCTCCACCCCACACCGCTCCCGCAACCGTTTGGGATCGGTAAACGGCACCCCCGTCAACCCACCACCAAACCGGCCAGGATTGATCCCCACCAGCATCACCCGCGGCCGCCGATCCGAATAATACTTCCGGTAAAACGCCGCCGACGCCGCCAACGCCCACGCATTCTCCACAAACGGATTCATCACCCGTATGCCGGCCGGCAACGACCCCGGAAACCGCAGCCCGCGGTTAAAGGCAATCACCCGCTCGGCAAATGTCTCCCGGCCACCCGCCACCCCGGCCCCACGACGCGCCGCCATCACCGCACCGGCGGCGGCAACGGCGGTGGCTCAATGCCCCCCAACGGCGATAGTGACGGACCGCCATTGCCAGCACCCTCGCCGGCAGCACCGCCTGCCGGAACCGGCATCGCGGCCGCCGGCTCGTCCGCCACCGGAATCGGCTCCAGACCCGGCACCGCCGCCCCCGGACGCGAACCAACCGAGACACCGGCCTGCACGGCCGGGCCCGGTTCCGGAATGGGCGGCATAGCCCCCGCCCCCCGCGCCGGCCCGGCAGCCGAGGTCTGCGCCCGGCGGTGGGCACTAAACAACTCGAGGATTCCCCGCGCCGACACCGCGTCCGGATGCTGTGCCGCCGTGGCCAGAGCCTCAAGCGGCGCCAGACTCCGGACCGCGACCGACTGCCCCAGAGCCTGCAGTACCCCCTCCCGGGGCGTTCCTCCCGGCGCGAGACACAACCCGAACAGCCGGTCCACATCCGCCAACGTCGCCGGGAACCCCCGCAATCCCAACGCATACACCGCCGGCTCACGGATAAAAATACTCCGCGCCCACATGGACTGACCAGTAAAGGCGAGATCCCGATCGCTGAACGTCCACATCAGGTCACCGTTCAACTCCCGCACCCCGTTGGACTGGATGACGGTGCCGGGCAGCCGCAACCGGTACTGGTACGTGGTCTCGGGTAAAAGATAAATCGGCATCATGGTGCCGGTGAGGTAGGCGCCAAACGCCCGGGGAACCAGAGCGGCGATTTTACCGACGTAGTTGTTCACCGATCCGTGCCGGGCAGTGATCGCCCGTTGGATCGACGCCACCAGCTCGTCGGCGGCAATGCCCGCCAAATCCTGACCGTCAACCACACCGCCGCCACGGGGCACCACCAGACTCCCGGCCAGGCGGGCGGCATACTCCTTCAAACGGCGGAGGTTTTCCTGCCCCAGATCGGGATGGCCATATTCCGCCAACTCCAGACCCTCGCGGAGGGCCTCGGCCCGGAGGAACAAATAGTATTCGTATTCCTCTCCCGGCGACGTCACCCCGCTGCGCTTGGCGCTGTGAATGGCCCAGGCTCCGGCATAGATCCGCCGCAGCTTGGCCGGGAGATCGTTGCTGAGCCACGCCTCCAGCCGGCTGAGATCGTATTTCGCCTCATACTTGGCCCGCAGAACCGACATGACCTCCGGCACCGCCAGCCGCACCAGCTCGTACAGGGCCGCCTCCCCGTCCTCCTGACTCGCCACAATATCAGTCAGGGTTTCGTCAAAGTCGGCCAGCACGAACAGCACCAGATCCATCACCCGGTAGGAAAACAAGTTGCCAGCCAGGGCGGTGGTCCCCGGCGTGCCCCGGACCAGATCGCTGGGGATCTGATCGTAACTGTCGAACAACCCGGCAAGCAGCACCTTGTCCTGCTGCACTACGTAGCTGTCATAGAGTTCGGCGGGCGGAAATTGAAAATAATCGGCCAGACGCGGCCGCTGCCCGGGAAAACGCGGATTCGGAAACGACTCCATGCGGGTCACCCGCGAGGCGGTGTAGTCGGGCTGGATCTCCGTCTCCACCACGCACAACACGGTGGGCGCACAGCCCGCCAGCAAGCAACACGCCAAAACCAGGGCCGTCGCGGCCTGTCGCACACGTTCCATCCCATCCCCGTTTTCCTGCGAAGCGGCCACACCGCTCAGGTGTTATTCAGGTGTTATATTGTCAAGGATTGTAAAGCCGATAACGGTTAGCGCAAGGAGGATCTGTCCTCCGGATCCCCGCCGGAAGCCTCCGGGGCGTCGTCGGGGCCCGCCGGCGCCGGCACCGCCGGTTTCCGCGGCGGCGGAAAGCGGTTTTCCGTACCGGCCAGGATGCGGGCGATGTTGGCCCGGTGCCGGTACCACAAGAGGCAGCACAGCACACACGACAACAGCACCAGCGGCCCGTTCGCGCCCCAGGGGTCGGGCAACATCACCACCGCCGCCACCACCAGCGCCACACTCGCCAGCAACGAGCCAAGGGAGATGTAGCGAAACAGGGCCACGGTAACCACAAACACGGCGATAGCGGCGAGAAACGGCGCCCACATCAGTCCCGCCACCGCTCCGGCCGACGTCGCCACCCCTTTCCCGCCCCGGAAGCGAAGCCAGACGGGAAACGTATGGCCTGCC
>JAJBSZ010000105.1 GCA_020861125.1 Planctomycetota bacterium
ACCCTTTCCGGGCCGCCACTCGCCTCAGCACCAGACCGGCGGCAAAGCACAGGAACACCAGCGGCAGCGGTTGCACCACCATCCCCACCGCCCGCTTGAGGAAGAACAGTCCGGGCACCGCTATTCGCTTTCCACGTGCACCAGACTCTCCACCCGGCGTCCGGCCAGCATATTCCGGCCCTTCAGAAAGTCCAGTTCAATCACGAATCCCAGACCGGTTATCTCCCCGCCGGCCCGGGTGACCAGCCGGATCATGGCGTCGGCAGTGCCGCCGGTCCCCAACAGGTCGTCGATGAGGAGTACCCGCTCCCCCGGTTTCACCGCATCCTCGTGCATGTACAGGGTGGCGGATCCGTACTCGAGGTCGTAGGACTCGTCCAGGGTCCGCCAAGGGAGCTTACCCGGCTTGCGGATGGGCACGATGCCCCAGCCCAGCCGGTAGCCGATGGCGGCCGCGAACATGAAGCCCCGCGCTTCGGCGGCGCAGACCTTCTCCGCCCCGGAGTCGGCGAAGAGGTCGCAGAGCCGATCCACCGAATACCTGAAGGCCCGCGGGTTTTCCAGAATCGGAGTGATGTCCTTAAAGATGATGCCCGGCTTGGGAAAATCCGGGATGGAACGGATGTAATGCGTCAGATCCATGCCTAAACCTTTTGCCCTGGCGACCCGCCGCCAGCCGCCGGCCGCGATTGCTGGCCCTGCCCGATGAATCCGGCCGCCGGGAGCGAGCCGCCCCGACGGACAGTGCCAGTCCGAAAAACGGGCGACGACACCCGGCCGCCGCCCGGCGACGGGATCATTCTTCCTCGAAGTCCTCGTCGTCGTCCAGATCATCCACGGCGAAGACCGCTTCCCGGATGTACTCGAACGACTTGATCGGCAGGATCACCGGTTCGGCACCACCGGCGTAGTAGACGAGCGTTTTTCCTTCCAGCTTCCGGATCACCGCCACCTGCTTGAGGTTGACGATATCATCGCCCACCAGGCACAACCCTTGGTCCGGTACCAGGGTATAGAATTCTTGTTCCTCGTCGATACTGTTGTTGCCGTTGTCCATGGGGGTATTTCCTTTGTTCCAGAGGGAAAAGGTCCCGTCACCATCATTGATCCGGGCGGCCCGTCCACGGGCGGCCCGCTTCATCGCGCCAGGCGATGTCGGCCAGAGAATAGCGCGGCCGCGGCGGAGCGCCCGCCCCGGCCGGATGCCCGGTGGGCAGTAGGGCGACGGGAAAGTTGTATTTCGGGTCCAGCTGGAGCGCCTGTGCGACCACCTCCGCGTCAAACATCATCACCCAGCAGCAGCCCAAGCCCAGCGCCGCCGCCGCCAGCACATAGTGTTCGCCCGCCAGCATGCAGTTCAGGCGGATCGCCTGATCATTTCCTTCCCGCGCGCCTTCCGGCTTTTCCCGATAGCGGCGTTCGATGGCCGACAGCGTCTCGCCGGTCACCGCGCCGATATCGGCCAACTCCTTGGCGCGGCGCAGGCGTTTTTTGTAGATTCCGCGATCGCCAAGGAGCACGGTGATCACCGGCGCTAACCGAAGACACGGCTGGTTGTAGCCGGCTGCGGCCAGGGCCGCTCGGGTCTCCGGCCTGGTACAGACAAAAAACCGCCACGGTTGGGAATTGGTGCCGCTGGGCGCCTGCCGCGCCGCTTCGAGACAGGCTTCGATGTCCTGGTCATCCACCGCCCTGTCGGAGAATTCACGGCAGGACCGCCGGGACCGGATCACTTCGAAAAAATCCATGCTAGCCCTTTCCATGTCAGCCGAACCCACCACCCCATAACGCCCACCCGCAGCCGGCCGTCCGGATCAGCGCACCAGCACGTCGGCGGTCATCTCCGGCGGGATCGGCAGCCCCATCAGGGACAGCATGGTCGGCGCCAGATCCGACAACTTCCCCCGATCCGCCAGGGTCTTGTGCCAGCTCTCGGGGGAGACATACACCAGCTCCACCGGGTTCAGGGAATGGCTGGTCTTGGCCATGCCGGTGTCGTAGTCCAGCATCTGTTCGGCATTGCCATGATCCGCGGTGATCAGGATGTCGGCATCCAGCGCCAGAAGCGCCGGAACCAGCCGGCCGAGGCAGCGGTCCACCGTCTCGATGGCCCTTCTGGCCGCCTCGGGGTCGCCGGTATGCCCGACCATATCGCCGTTGGCGTAGTTGACGACGATCATCTTGTAGGGATTGTTCTCGATCCGGCGCAGCAACTCCTCGGTCACGAACTCCGCTTCCATCTCCGGATGGCTGGCGAAGGTGGCGGGGTCGAAGCGCCCCTTGATTTCCACCTGATCCTCGTCCGCAAACGGGGTGGTGGACTTGCCGTTGAAAAAGGAGGTGACGTGGCGGAACTTCTGGGTCTCCGCGATCCGCAGCTGTTTGAACCCGTGCCGCGACACCACCGTGCCCAGCAGGTTGTCCATGCCGCCGTCCGCCCCCATGGCGCCGAGGATGAAATGGGGGAAGTCGTCATAATACCGGGTCAAGCCCACGTACACCACGTCCGGCCGGGCGGACAGATGTCCCGGATAGCAAGGATCGACAACGGCGTCGGAACCCTGGATGTCCCGAACCGGAAGGGAGGTGGAGTGCAGGAGGCACTCGCCGTCGGCCACCCCG
>JAJBSZ010000283.1 GCA_020861125.1 Planctomycetota bacterium
CCCCCGCCCATGCGCTCGATCAGGCGGTCGCGGCTGGCGTCCCGCTCGGCCATCTCGCCGGCCACCCGGCCGTCTTTCATCACCACGATGCGATCGGCGCAGGCCAATACCTCGTCCAGCATATGGGAAATGTAAATGCAGCTGAGGTCGCCGCCCTTGATGCCGTTGAGGTAGTCCAGAAGCTGCCGGGCGGTATGGTAATCGAGGGCGCTGGTGGGTTCGTCCAGGATCAGCAGCCGCGGCGGGTGGGCCCCGCCGGCGAAGGCCTTGGCGATCTCCAGGACCTGGCGTTGGCCGAGGCTCAACCGTTCCACCCGGCTGGTGGCGCGGATGCCGTGACCGGGGAAGATGGCGTCGAGGGTGGTGATAATGGCCTGTTCCGCCCGCTTGCGCCAACCGATTCCCCGGAATTCCGGATGGAAAACGCGCATGTTTTCCACCACGGTCAGATTCAGGCAGAGGCTCAGTTCCTGAAAGACGGTGCGCACCCCCAATCCGGTGGCGGCGCGGACGTCGTACCCGGGGCCCTGGACCACGCCGTCCACGGCGACCGTTCCCTCAGTGGGCGGAAAGATGCCCGACAGGATATTCATGAGGGTGGATTTGCCGGCGCCGTTGTGCCCGACCAGACCGAGGCACTCGCCCCGGGCGATGTCCAGGTTCACCCCCGCCAGCGCGCGGGAGGTGCCGAAAACCTTGCCCACTCCCCGGATCTCGACGATATTCGACATGGACTCCCGCCCGGACGGCTTCCAGGAAAACCCGCCGCCCGGCGGACGGCGGGTTCTCTTCTCTTCAATGAGACAACGGGTACGAATACGCTTCAAGCGTAATCATGGTATTGCCAAGGTGTCTTTTCACGGATTATTGAACCCATGCCGTACCCATGGTCAAAAACCCGCAAAATAACCACCACCGTTACGACCGGTTTTCTACCGGAACAGAAAACGTATACACCAGCCTAGAGTTCCGGATCCGCCGGCGGCTCCTTGCCGGCCTTGACGTTCTCGATCATTTCCTGCACCCAGGACCGGGGGTAGACGATGGAGGCGACGCCGCCCTTGGGCGTGGACTCCAGATTTTTGGCCAGGTTCTCGTCGGTGACGATGTAGGGCAGGAGCCGAATTTCCTTCGGCACCTCGCGGCCCTCGAGGATTTCGATGGCGGTCCAGAAGGCGATGGTGGAAGCGCCGGGGGCGATGGACAGGGACATCGTCTCGTAGCCGTTCTTGTCCTTCATCTCCTGCCAGATTTCCAGCTCGTCGTAGCGGTTGCCCATGAGGACGAGGGGAATATCCCGGCCGGCGGCCTCGAAGGCCTTGACCGTACCGTAGCCGTCGCCGCCCTGGGTGACGACCGCCACCACCTCGGGCAGGGACGGCAGGATGCCCGCCACTTCCTTCTGCGCCACCGAGGAAGTCCAGTCGCCGTAGACCTCGTTGACGATGGTCAGGTTGGGATGTTTTTCCAACCCTTCCATGATGCCCGCATGGATGGCATCGTTGACGTAGGTGCCGGCCAGACCGCGTACCTCCAGCAGGTTGCCGCCTTCCGGGAAGCGCGACGCCACGAACTCCACCTGGGTGCGGCCCATGTACTCGAAGTCGGTGATGAGGCGCCAGGCTTCGGGTTCGGTGATGGCATTGTCAAAGGACACCACGATGATGCCGGCGTCCAGGGCGTCGCGGACGGCGGCGTTGAGGGCGGTGGGCGAGGCGGCGTTGACGACGATGGCGTCGTAGCCCTCGAGGATCAGGCTCTGGATCTGCGACGCCTGTTCGGCGGCAGAGCTTTCATTGGTGGTGAAAATGGGCGCCTCTTCCACGATGCCATCCCGGACCGCCTGCTCCGCGGCGGTGTTCCAGTCGTTGATCATGGACTGCCGCCAGGAATTGCCGGCGTAGTCGTTGGACAGGGCGATGCGATACTTCTTCTCGCCGGCGTCAGCCAAACCCACGCACAAGGCCATGACCACGAGGAACAGGAAAAACTTTTTCATGGGGCGCTCCTTGGAAAATTGCCTGCTAAAAGGAACCGGGCGACGGTTCCGCACATTCTGAGGATCAAACCCATTTATCGATACAGAGCCAGGCGCCAACCGCCGCCCGGGCGAAATGCGGGTGACGGCGGTTCCCTGGATCTGGGTACCCGGCACCGCCGGATTGGGCCGAGGGAAGAGCGGCAGAGCATGGCAAAGGTCAGGGATCATGGTGATCGAGACAGGGCATGCGATTCCGGTTCCGTGGGCTCGGCCGAATGCCGCCATCTCAAGGATACAATACCCTGTGATCCGGCTATGTCAATTGGTTTTCCCGCCCGCCGCAAATATACTTTTTTGCCGTATCGGCCGGGAATATGAGGTATGCTTGCCTGTAGGCGCAGGTGCCACCGGGCGACGCCCGGTACCGTTCCGCAGACCGATGGAGAAAGGCAATGACGACTCTGGAAACGCTGTCCGCGCTGTTTCGCGACGCGCGCATTGTGGAACTCGGCCATGTTTTGGAAGAGGGCATTCCGGTGTGGCCGACCCATTCGCGGTTTTACAAGATGGCCTGGCATTGCCCGCCCAAAGGCGACCCGACCACCAACTTCCAACTGATCTTCAACGACCACAACGGCAC
>JAJBSZ010000368.1 GCA_020861125.1 Planctomycetota bacterium
CTGCTACCCCTCTTGACCCTGGGTATCCCCGGCGACAACACCACCGCCATGATCCTCGCCGGATTCATGATCCACGGCATCACCCCCGGGCCGCTCCTGTTCGATGTCAACGGGCCGATGGTCTACGGCTGTTTTGCCGCCCTGATCGTGTCCAACATTGTCATGCTGGTGGCGGAATTCGGCTTCATGCGCTTGTTTGTCCGCATCCTCAGCGTGCCGAAAAACATCCTGCTGCCCATCGTCGGGGTGATGTGCACCATCGGCGCCTACGGCGTCAATAACCGGATTTTCGATATCTGGACCATGCTGATTTTCGGTATTCTCGGCTTCCTGATGAAACGCGCCAGCCTCCCCCTGGCGCCGATTATCCTTGGCTTCATCCTCTCGCCCATCCTCGAGACCAACCTCCGGCGCGGTTTGCAGCGGTCCGACGGAAGCCTGGCGCCGTTTTTTACCCACCCCATAGCCTGCGGCTTCCTTATAATCACCGGTATTGTGGTGTGCGGCATTGCCTACAAACAGATTACCCTGGCCCGGGTCGCCCGGAAGGCGGCACGGGACCGATAAGCGCTTCATTTGCAAACACGAGGAAAGGCACCATGGAAAAACTGACCCAGGACCAACTGCAGGAAATCAAGCAATTCGACGGCCCCACCGTCTGCAACGCGCTGGAGTGTTTTGCCCTCACCCAGAAGAGCGAGGGATTCGCGATGCCGCGGATCTTTCCACGGGTCATGGTGAACGAACGTCTCATCGGCTACGCCGCGACCGCCAAGGTCAGCGCCCGCAATCCCGGCGGTCCCGACGCCGGCGAAAAACAAATGGGGTATTACGCCCAGGTACGGGAAATGCTGAAGCCCACCATCGCCGTTATCCAGGATATCGACCCGCAGCCCATCGGATCCTTTTGGGGCGAGGTCCAGGCCACCACCCACCTGGCCCTGGGCGCGGTCGGCACCCTCACCCACGGCGGCGTTCGGGATCTGGACGAGGCGGAAAAACTGGGCTTCCATTTCTTCTCCACCGATCTTCTCATATCCCACGCCTACATCCACGTAGTCGAGTACGGCTGCGGCGTGGAGATCGCCGGCTTGACCATCAATCCGGGCGACCTGTTGTTTGCCGACAAGCACGGCGCGGTAAAGATTCCCCATGCCGCCGCACCGCGCCTTGCCGCCGCCTGCCGCCGCATCGCCGACGCGGAATTGCCCATGCTGGAACCGTGCCGCGCGGCGATCCAAAAGGGCGTAATGCCCACGATCGAAGA
Source organism: Planctomycetota bacterium (assembly GCA_020861125.1). The sequence continues at coordinate 1,268 of JAJBSZ010000368.1, forward strand.
GATCAAGGTCTGGCGGGCTGGTCTGGCCAAGGCGCGGCAGGCGGCGGTGGAAGAGTTCTCCGGCCGCTGACTTCGCCTTCCCTCTCCACCGATACCTGACAGGACGGCTCCATCAATCGACGGAGCCGTTCCTTTGTTATTGGCGTAAATTGGGGGCTTTTGGCGGTCAGGGAAAGCTGACATCCAGTCGCCAGAGGTCGTGCAGCGGTGACAGGAGGTGCATGGACATGGACGTCCCGTCGGGAAAATCCACGTCCACCCGGGCGTTGAAAAATCCGTCCCGCCCGCCGGAGATATGGGTATGGGTGACGCGACCCCGTCCGCGGCGGTTCCAGGCCTGCCAGTATACCGCCGCGTCTGGCCGCAGGCGCAGGGAGAGGCGGGCGGTGAAGGACTCTGGCGCGCCGGCCTCCACCGCCAGAAACAGGTCTTCCATAGCGTCCAACGGCGATTCCAGTTCCCCGGACAGGACCAGCTGCAACAGTTCCACCTCCTTGCGGGAGGCGTCGAGGACAGTGGGGTCCGAGGCGTAGGCCAGCGCATAATAGTAATGGCGGACGGCGTGCTGGTAATCGCTCACCTGGTGGTTGAGCATGGTGGCGAGGGTGTAGTGGGTTTGCCAGTCGTAGGGGTTGTTCGCGAGGGCCATCAGGTAATAATGGCGGGCGATGTCATAGTTGCCGTTATCTTCGGCGAGGCGTCCCTGGCGGCTGAAGGCCCGCTGGCGCCGCTGCCAGTGGACGTCCCGGCTGAAAAGGAAAACCGCCGCGCAGATCACCGCTGCCAGCGCGGTTACCGCTGCCAATGGTCGGAGCAGACCATCCGTCGGCGGCCGGGTATCCGAGGCCGGCAGGCGACGGGCGGAGTCAGCGGTCATTCGCATCTCCCGGCGGAGCGAGGGGGGTCAGAGCGGTTCGCCGTCAACCTCCCCGTCACCTTCGCCCAGCATGGTGAACGTTTTGGCGCCGTCGTCGCGTCTCCGGGCCAGTTCCTCCTGGCCGCGGCAGGCGACGCAGGTGGTGGCGGACGGCAAGATTTTCAACCGTGAGGGGGAGATGGAACAGCCGCACACCTCGCATTCGCCGTAGGTGCCCTTGTCGATCTTTTCCAGCGCGGTTTTGATCTCTTCCAGCTCCTGATCGTTGGCCACGGCAATTTCGAACGAGAGGTCCTCGTCATAGGCGTCGGTGGCCTTGTCGACCTCATCCGCCGCCTTGCTGTCGGCGCGTTCCCGTTGCATCGCCAGTTCCCGACGCATGCCGGCCAGCAGCCGCTCGCGCTTTTCCATCAGGAAGGTTTTGATATCGGCCTGTTCCTTTTTGGAGAGGCGGCGCTCCGACGGACGGGTTGGCGG
>JAJBSZ010000031.1 GCA_020861125.1 Planctomycetota bacterium
GGACCGCAGCGCCGCGATGATGTCGGCCGGCGTTCCGACGCCCATGAGGTATCGCGGCTTCGTCTCCGGCAAGAGCGGCGCGGTGTAGTCGACAATCCGGCGGATATCGGCCGTATCTTCCCCCACCGCCACACCGCCGATGGCATAGCCGGGAAAATCCAGCGCCGCCAGCCGTTCGATGCTCTCCCGCCGCAGGTCCTCAAACAGCGCCCCCTGGACGATACCGAACAGCGCCTGGCGACCATCATCCCGCCAGGCGGCGCGGCACCGGGCGGCCCAGGCGTGGGTGCGGTCGAGGCTGGCGGCGATGGCCTCCCGATCGGCCCGGGCGGGAGGGCATTCGTCCAGGCACATCATGATGTCCGCCCCGATGTTCTCCTGGATCCGCACGGCGGTCTCGGGAGTGAGGAACAGCTCCCGGCCGTCGATATGGTTGTTGAAGCGGACACCGTCGGCGGTGATCGCCCGTTTACGGGCCAGGGAAAACACCTGATAGCCACCCGAGTCGGTGAGGGTCGGGCCGTCCCAGCCCATGAACCGGGCCAGACCGCCCCGGGCCGCCACCGCCTCAGCCCCGGGCCGGATGGCCAGGTGGTAGGTATTGGCCAGCACCACCTGGGTCCGGGCCTGGCGCAGTTGTTCCACCGTCATGCCCTTGACCGACGCCGCCGTGCCGACCACCATGAAAAACGGCGTCCTCACCACTCCGTGCGGCGTGGTGAGGAGGCCGGCCCGGGCTTGTCCGTCCCGGGCCTCTACCTGCAGCGTGATGGCATCGGCCATGGAGCGGACTACTCCCTTTCCACCAGGCGGGGCAGCACCCGTTCCCGGAAGGACTTGTCGGTCATCACCACCACCTGGCCGTCCAGGCGGATGTACTGGCGGTAGGGGACGAAATCGCCCGATTCGCTCCGGCCGCGACCGCTGCCGGTCAGGGGATACCAGCCGGTGAACTCCTCGCTCCACGGCTCGGCTTCGTAGACGATGGGCAGATCCGGTTCGTCGTTGGGGGTGACGCCGGAGACGTACTGGTAGGACTGGGTCGCCGCTTCGCGGGCGTTCAGCCGCGACAGGGCGGCGGGGGCGATAAACAGGTTGCGGATGAATTCGTTCGGCACGCCGGGCGCGCGCATCTCGGCGGCGAGGTCTTCCAGGGTCTCGGGAAAGTGTCCGTAGCGGCTGGCGTACAGTTGCAGGCGGAGCCAGAGGGTCTGCAGGTTTTCCCGCGATTTCTCCATCGCCTGGCGACCGTCCTGCCGCAGGCTGGTGGGGAAGCCGAGAACCACGCCGGCCGCCACCATTCCAAGACTCGGGGCCGGCGACTGGACCGTAACCCGGATGAAATCATCCCCCTCCCCCATCGGGGCGATGACGGCCATGAGCCCTCGGGCGTAGCGACGGAGCATGGCCAGGGGCGGACGGCTGTTAAGGCCGGAGGATCGGGGATAGAGCGACCGCATAATGGCGGAGAGGTTGGGATATTGGCGGACGATGATCTCGGGGATGTTCAGGTACAGCATGAGCCCCTGGTTTCCCTCGGCGTCAGCCATGGCTCGGGCAAAATCCTTGTTGTTGGTAAAGGTAGAGCCGTTGAACAATTGATCCACGGTGGCCAGCATCAGATCGCCATGGGAGGCGATGACCAGGAAATCGCCGGGAAGACGGCGGAAGATGTTTTGGCTGATTGCCGCCCAGCAGACATTTTCCCGCCAGTTGGCGTCGCGGGAGTTGATGGTGACGCCGGATCGCTCCACCTTCATTTCCGATCGGATGAAGGCGGGTTCGGGATTGGACGAACAGGGCAGGACCATGAGCCAGGACTGACCGTCGCCATCCGGGAAGAAGGCGAGGCCGATTTCGCCGCGCAGCAGGGCAAGAATGTCACTGGTAAAGAGGTGTCGGGCGGCATCGGGGACGGTAAAGGACTCGGCCGATCCCGGCGACCCGAACAACCGCCGCTCCTGGCGGAGAATGCCGCCCAGTTGCCGGCCCTCGAGGTTGGCAGCGAAAAACATCGACGGATTCGGCTGGTACGGGATCACCATGGGGGTGGACCATCCCTCGATGGGCCGCAGCCGTTTGGCGAGGAGCTCGACCAGCGAGGCGGAGACGGTCTGGGCGGACACGGGCAGAAGATAGGTCTCACGAGCCCCGTCCGGGGTAAATTCCAGCCCGTAGTAGAGCGCTTCACCGTCCCGGCCGCCATGGCCAATGAAATCGGCCCAGTTCACCACCGATTGCCGGGCCAGCGGCGTGGCGGCCAAACCTTGCAGGAGCTTATCCATCCGCAGGAAAGCGATGGCATCGGTGGAGGTGGAGGTGGCGAGGGAAGCGGCCAGACGCCGTCCCCACAGGGAATCGGCAGTATTGGCGCCGCCGGCCAGAAGATCCATGCTGCGGGCGGCGAGGCCAGCGTTGTTGGACACGATGGCAACGTTTTCGGCGAAGCCGGCCGCGACTTCCGCCGTCGCGGCATCCACGGCCCGCTGCTTCACCCGCCATACGTCCAGAAAATTGCCGGCATGATTGCCGCGCAGGACGTCAGAACCCGGATTGGCGAGGAAGAAATAGGTCTCCCGTTCGCCGAGGGTGGAAAAGGCGGGCACGCGGTCGCTTC
>JAJBSZ010000434.1 GCA_020861125.1 Planctomycetota bacterium
ACGGTCAGGCGCTCGATGGTTGGGGCATCGTCGGCGAGGATTGCCCGCGCGCCGGCCAGCGGCGCGCACCAATAGGCGCTGCCGTCCCGGAGCCAGCCGCGAAAGGCGAACGGCAGGTTGGTCTCCGTTTCGATCGGCTGCCGGTGCTCGATCAGGGAATTACGGAACGCAACGAAATCATCCACGGCGATCACCGCGGCCATTCGGGGGCGATCGGCGTGAAACAGGAGAAGATGAACGGGTTGATCCCGGCGCCAGTCACCCAGGGCGAAGGGATAGAGGACGGGCAGCATGGTGCCGACGATTCCGGCCGGATACCCGCCCCGGGCCTTGCGGACGGCGGTGGCGACCGCAGCGTCGAGGTTGGCCACGACCTGGGTGAAGGGCCCCACCGACAGGTGGACGAGGCATCCGTCCGGCATCGCCGGCGCATCGGCCGCCGGACTGGCGACGGCGGCCAGCGCCAGCAGCGCCGGCAGAAAAAGACGAACAAATGCGTGCATAACTATGTTTTCCCCCGCCGGGACGGCGCCGGCGGCATGGCGCGACAAAATGCCTATTCTTCTCCGGCCGATTCCTCCCCGGCCGCGGCTTCCTCTCCCGTCTCGTTCGCTTCCGCGGAAGGGGTCGCCTGCCGGCGGCTGGCGGCCTGGCGGCTTTCGAGTTCGTTACGGTAGATCTGGAAGTGCTCGACCCGACAAATGGCCGCGTCGGTCGGGACGTAGAGTTCCAAGGTCACGCCGTCGGTGTCGGCGCCCATACTGTAGCCGAGAAAACTGTCGGTCCGGCGCACCCGGCTCCAGATGGCATCGAGAATGTCCGTGCCGTCCGCGCCTCCCAGGAGGCGGTCGGTCCGGCCCTGCTGCAGAGCGACCATGCGTAGAACGGCGGTGGGATCGACGATGGCGGCCGCGGCCTGGACGTTGTAGAACGAGGTCAACGCCTGGCGTGCGCCGTCGGTCGCCAGCATGGAATTGCCCGCGAGGCCGAGGAGGTCCAAGGCGTCGCGCATGTCGTCGTCGCCGGCGCCGTTGCCGACGAGGAGCACGGCCACACCATCCCGGAATCCCACGTAGATGGCGGGCACCAGGAAGCTGGCGTCGTCGTTCAGACCGGCCTGGCGGAGCGCCCGAGCAAAGTGATCCTCTAGCAGGGCGGCGAGCGGCGAAGCGATCTGGGTGACGGTCCCGTAGCTGTGTTCGAAGGAGCGGGTTTCCAGAAACGAGTCCACCGGCGCCGTCCCCGGCTTGAAGCTGGCGAGCAGGATGTCGTTCAGGGTCGACGCCAGGGTGAGGATGGCCTGGGCGTAGGCGTCGGCATCCGAGGTCGGGATATAGTATACGTTGTACATGCAGTTGTCGGTGATCTGACAAATGGTGACGGTGCCTTCCTCGGTCTGGAGGTTGACCAGATCGGCGAGGGTTTTTGCCAGGGCTTCCCGCTGGTCGGGATAGACCGAACCCACCGCCGCGACGAATCGTTCGAAACGGTCCTCGACCCGGGGAACCATGTGCCGCAGCGGTAGCGAAGTGGCGACCATGGGTATGCCCTTGGGCAGGGTGAAGGCCAGGGAGCTGGCGACGGCCGGCCGCGGCGCCCAGCTTTCCGCCAGGTCGGCGAGAAGGGAGCCGGGCTGCGCGGCGGCCGCCAGGCGGAGGTGGATTTCTTTGTTGTCCAGGGTCACCCGGGCCCGTACCGTTCCCAGGCTGGACAGTTCTGCCAGTACTTGTTGATAGCCGTCGGTCATGGCGTCGGCAAGCAGTTCCGCCGTCTCGGGCGTGACGATTCCGCCGGTGACGGCGGCCAGCACTCGGGCCCGCGCTGCCATAATCGCCAACCCCACCGAGGGCTGATTCAGGCTTTCTTCGATGGCGGCGGTGAAGTCACCGGCGAAATACAGGAGCGCATCCGCCGGATGCTCCGGCCGCCAGCCGGCCATGCCCGGTCCGTTCAGGACCGAGTCCATCGCCTCCAGGTCGGGCGCCAGAGCGATCCGGCCGTCGCCGAGGTCCCGAACCGCCAAGCCGCCCCGGCCGAAGTCGGCGCGGAAGGAATGGTCGTCCGCCACCTCGACCTCGACGCCGATGGCTTCGAGCGCTTCCCGTAATTCGGCAATGTCGTCGGAGGTCACCAGGAACATAAAGTTGTGCGCCTCGCCCTTTTCCGCCAGAAAATGGATGGGCTTGTCGATGTCCCAGCCATCCATGGGAAACGGCAACTGCATGCCGACCATCATTTTCACCAGCCCCGGCGGGACGGCCTGCGGCGTTTTCGCGGTCACCGCGGCGGCGGCGGCGTCGAGGTTGTCGACGAGTTCCACCAGGGAACTGGCGGAAATGTGGAACAGCAGATGTTCCGGCAGCGACGGTGATTCGGCGGACCGGGCCGGTACCGCCGCCAGCGCCACCACCGCCGCCAGAATTACACTCCGAATGCGCATGTCTTCTCCTCGATGGTCAATGCAAAAACGCGGGGCCGGGAGGTCACTTCGCTTCCCACACCGCCATGGCCCGCGGCGTCGGCGTGGCGGCGGCTTCCCGGGCCCCCGCCGCCGCGTCCCCCCCCGCGTGCCGCAAAAATTAGCCCCGGGGCCCGGTGCCGCCGTATGCG
>JAJBSZ010000422.1 GCA_020861125.1 Planctomycetota bacterium
TCTCGGGGACTACCATTTCTTCCACACGGAAGAAGTGGCGGTCCCCTTTTTTTATTGGTACGAGCTGCCATTCCCTCCCATGCCATCATATCACCGTAACCTCAGTGATTAAAATGTGTTATAGGGTTGTGATCGATGGTCTATACCCAGACCCCTCGCCTCGACCTATCCTCTGAAGCGGCGGCACCGCCTTGTTATGAGCGCCGTGGATCACGGTGGTTCCGGTGCGGAAGCCGGCGGATCGGAACGGCCGATCAATCCGTCGCCGGCCGCGCCGACGATCGTTACCTCCCGGATTTGGCCGGGCCGGGCAGTTTCCGTCAGGCGGACCCGGACGTAGCGATCGGACAATCCGCCCGGTCCGGTATTGTCCTGTTCCACGATCACCCGCTCGCGGAGGCCGACGCAGGCGGCGGCGAAGGATGTCGCCAGTTCGCGGCCGGTGGCCAGCAACCTCCCCTTCCACCGTTCGACGTCTTCGCCGGGGGCCGACCCCGTCATGGCGGCCGCCGGTGTTCCCGGGCGGGGGCTGAAGCGGAACACATGCAGCCGCGAGAAACCGGCCCGCCGGCAGACGTCCTCGGTGGCCGCGAACGCCGCCGCGTCTTCGCCGGGAAAACCGACGATCACGTCCGTGGTGATCGCCGGCAGCCGCAGCCGGCTTTTTACCATCGCCACCGTATCGAGAAACGCCGCCGCGTCGTAGCGGCGGCCCATGCGCCGCAGAACCTCATCGCTGCCCGATTGCAGGGGTAGGTGCACGTGCGGGCAGATGCCGGCCAACGCCGCCATCACCTCCACCAGGCGCTCCGTCATCTGCGGCGGTTCCACCGACCCCAGGCGCAGCCGCACCAGGCCGGGGACCTCCGCCAGTTCCGCCACCAGATCGGCGAATTCGGTGACGCCGTGGCGGTAGGCGCCGATGTTGATGCCGGTCAGCACCACCTCGGGATGGCCGGCCGCCACCAGCCGCGCCGCTTCCGCCCTGATGTCCCGGGGCGACCGGCTCTGGGGCGCGCCGCGGGCGCGGGGCACGGCGCAGTAGGTGCAGTGGTTGTCGCAGCCATCGTGGATTTTCAGGAAGGCGCGGGTATGGCCGTGGAAGGCGGCGATGCGCAGGGCAAAGCGGTCGTCGTCCGGTTGGGGCAGGGGGCAGTCGCCAGCCAGCCAGGCGTCGAGCATGGCGGCAAGACCATGTTTCTGGCCATTTTTCACCATGAGGGCCGGGCCTGAAGCCGCCGCCGGCCAGGCGTCTCCCAAATCCACGCCGCAGCCCGTAAGGACCAGCCGGATCCGGGGGTTGGCGCGGACAGCCTTGCGGACGGCGCTCCGGCAGCCGGCCGCCGCCCGGCCGGTAACGCCGCAGCTGTTGAGGATCACCACGTCCGTCTCTTCCGGCCGGATCGCCTCCCGGTACCCGGCGGCGGCCAGTTGCTCGCGGATGGCCTGCGATTCGTACTGGTTGGCCTTGCAGCCGAATGTCAGCAGCAGAAAACGGCGGGAACGCCCGGGGCAGGGTTCGGCGGTACTCACGCGGTGGTCACCTCGGCGCCCGCGCGGCCGATGATCACCGTTTCCTCATGGTGCCCGGTGGCGGCGCCGTCCCGGGTCCGCAGGGTCCAGCCGTCGCCGGCGGCCACCAGGCCGTCGCCACCGGCACTGAGAATGGGTTCGATGGTGATCACCATGCCTTCCTCGAGTACGCCGGGATTGGCGTGATCGGCGAAATTGGGCACCTCCGGTTCCTCGTGGGTGCGGCGGCCGACGCCGTGGCCGCAGACCTCCCGGAGCACGGTGAAGCCGTCCTCGTCCGCCACCGCCTGGATGATGCCGCCCAGGGCCTGCAGGCGGACACCGGGGCCGGCGGCGGCTATGGCCCGGCGGCAGGCCCGGCGGGCGCAGGCGGCAAGGCGCAGGTGGTCCGCCGATGCCGGCGGCAGGACCACCGTACGGGCGGCGTCGGCGACATAGCCGCGGCGGTCGGCGGTGAGGTCCAGCTTTACCACATCGCCGCCGCGGAGAACACGCCCGCCGGGCACGCCATGCACCGCCTCATCGTTGACGCTGACGCACAGGGAGCCGGGAAAGCCGTATTCCCGGCGCGGGGTGGCGCTGGCGCCGTAGTCCTGCAGTCTCCGGGCGGCCAGGTTGTCCAGGTCACCGGTCGTCAGACCGGGACGGAGAGCGGCGCCGACCTCTTCCAGCACGGCGGCGACGATGGCACCTACCGCCACCAGTCCCTGCCTGTCGTATTCGTTGCGCACCCGCACCGGCATCTCCCGCTCGTCACGCGCTCGTCGCGATATTTGCGCTAAAAACCTAATCTCCGCGTTTGATGGCGATCCGGCCGGCCCGCACCATTTCGGCGATGCCGAAGGGCGTGGCCAGGCGGACGAAGGCTTTGATTTTATCCTCGTTACCGGAGATCTCCACAATCATATGCCGTTCGGTGACGTCCGCAATCCGCGCCCGGAAAATTTCCACGAGGTCGCGGATCTCGCCCCGGCGGTTGGCGGGGATTTTCAGCTTGATCAGGGCGAGGTCCCGTTCCAGGCAGTCGTAGTCCGACAGCTCGGTCACCTTGAGAGTATCGATAAGCTTTTCC
>JAJBSZ010000258.1 GCA_020861125.1 Planctomycetota bacterium
GGGCGCCAACCTCACCGACATCGCGGTGCTGGTGGTGGCGGCGGACGACGGCGTCATGCCCCAGACGGAAGAAGCCGCCGCCCACGCCAAGAACGCCGGCGTGCCCATCGTTGTCGCCATCAACAAATGCGACCTGCCGTCGGCCAATCCGGACCGGGTGCGGCAGGAACTGTCCAACCGGCTCAACCTGCTGCCCGAAGAATGGGGCGGTCAGGTGGGGATGGTGGAGGTGTCTGCCCACACCAAGAAGGGTATCGACGAACTGGTGGAGAGGATTCTCCTCGAGGCCGAAGTCCTGGAACTCCGCGCCACTCCCGCACGGCCCGCCACCGGAGTCGTGGTGGAGGCCAAGATGGCGGAGGGGCAGGGCGTCCTCGCCACCCTTCTCGTCACCGACGGCACCATGCACAACGGCGATGTCATCCTCTGTTCCAACGGCTACGGTAAGATCCGGTTTATGCTGGACGAATTCGGCCGGCCCATCGATTCCGCCGACCCCGGGACGCCGGTGCGGGTATCCGGCCTGTCGGCCGTTCCCGAGGCGGGGGACAAATTCTTCATTCTGTCGGACATTCTCAAGGCCCGGGCCATCGCCGAACAGCGGGAGCGGGAATCCCGCGCCGCCGCCATGGCCAAGCGGCAGCACGTCACCCTCGAGAACCTCACCAGCCATCTGGCCGGTTCAGGGATGCGGGAATTGTCGGTCATTGTCAAGGCCGACGTGGTGGGTTCCCTGGAGGTTATCGAGAAGACGCTCCGCGACCTGGCCACGGACGAGGTCGGCATCGACATCATCCACTCGGCCGTGGGCGGCATCAACCATGCCGACGTCATCCTCGCCGACGCCTCCGACGCGCTGGTGCTCGGTTTCCACGTGGGGGTCGAATCCCAGGCCCGGAGCGCCGCCCTGAGCCTCGGGGTGCAGATTAAAACCTACCATATCATCTACCGGATGATCGAGGACATGCGGGCCGCCCTGGAAGGGCTGTTGCCGCCGGAAGAGCGGGAGGTCATCCAGGGCCACGTGGAGATCCGCCAGGTGTTCAAGTCGTCCAAACTGGGCGCCATCGCCGGCTGCTACGTCACCGACGGTCAGGTCCAGCGCACCAACCGCGTCCGCATCTACCGCAACCAGGTGGTGGTCTACGACGGCACCATGCAGAGCTTGAAGCGGGTCAAGGACGACGTGCGCGAGGTCAAGGCCGGCTTCGAATGCGGCATAAAGATCGCCAATTACGACGCCATCGAGGAAGGCGATATCATCGAAGCCTACTCCATCGAAGAAATCGCGCGGAAACTGTAGGGCGCGCCACCCACCTGCATTGGCTGTACGGGGCGCCTCGCAAGGGCGCCCTCTTTTCTCGGGCGCCGGCCGCCCTGGCGGTTTTCCCTCTAGGGAGTGGCATTCGCGGGAAAAGGGAGTCCAGATGCGTATCGGATGGCTGCGGGCGGATCTCCACCTTCACATGGCCCATAGCCTCAAGGAAAAACGGCGGCCGCTGAAGGCTCTCATGGAGAGGATCCGCCACCGGTTTCACGTATCGGTGGCCGAAGTCGATTGCCAGGATCGGCATCAGCGGGCGGTGATCGGCATCGCCGTGGTCGCCGCTGACGGCGGCTCCCTGGCGGCGCAGATGCGGGCGGTGCGGGAATTTATCGAACACAATCCCGAGTGCCAGGTGATCGCCATCGACGGCGATTCTCTCGGCTGGCGGGACGAATAGAAGGAGTGGTCATGGCCAGCAGACGTCAGGAACGCGTGTGCAAGCGCATCATGCAGGAATTGGTCGAAGCGTTCCGCAACCTGAAAAATGCCGATCTCGGTTTCATCACCGTCACCCGGTGCGAAATATCCCCCGACCTGCGTCACGCCAATGTGTACGTTTCCATCTGGGGCGATGAAGCGGAACGGGAGCGGGCGCTCGGCGTGCTCCGGCGCAACGCCTCCCGCCTGCGCGGCATCATCGGCCGGCCGTTGGGCACCAAGGTGGTTCCGGCATTGCATTTCGAATTTGACACCAGCATCGCCACGGCGGATGAAATGAGCCGCCTTATCCGTCAGGCCCGACAGACCGATGCCGATCCAACGCCACTGACGCCGGAAGAGGAAGCCGCGCTCCGTGCCGGGGCGGATGCCGGTGGTCCTACCGGCGACGGGCAGCAGGCGGGCGAACTTTTCGACGAAGCCCGGCACGACGGCGAGTAATTGCTGTTCGACGATCTCGATGACGATCCGGCCTGGCGTCCCCTCAATCTGGACGAGCTTCCCGCCGACGACGAGTGACGCGCGCTTTCCTCGTTATGGAAAGGGATCCATGGTTCGGACCGTCTATCTCGTGCGCCACCTGCCGCCTCCCGCCGGGAACGAAGGTCGCTACTGGGGGCGACTGGATCCCGGCTGCGATACGGGCGAAGCCGACCGCCTCGTTGCCCTTTGCCGCGACCTGAATCCGGCGCCGACACGGCTGCTGACCAGCCCGCGGCAGCGGGCGATGACTACCGCTCTCACCCTGGCCGGCCCGCTGGGGGTGGAACCCGAAACCGACCCGGATTTGGCCGAGGTGGATTTCGGAGACTTCGACGGCAGGACGCTCCGG
>JAJBSZ010000455.1 GCA_020861125.1 Planctomycetota bacterium
CTCTCCCCCTCCACTTTGTTTTTTCACTTCCCACTGCCTGCCTCCCTCTGCCGGCATCTGCCGGCTCCGAATACCGCTTTTGGCCATGCCGCAAACGCATTTCTTGGTATTTTTTATAAGTATTGGTCACCGGGGGTGGACGGCGGTATAGTGGGTACAGGAAGTGCCACAGGGTACTGTCCGGAAGATGACCAAGGTTTCTCAGGAGGTACGGAAAAAAATGAATGGACGATTGGTAAAGTGCCTGCTGCCCGTGTGTTTTGTACTCTTGGTTGCCATTGACGTCATGGCTTCGGCTGGGGAGGACCAAACCGTGCATCCGCTGGACCCGAGGGAAAAAGCTATCGTAACCGTATCGGCCTATGCGGCGGTGGGCGATTTGGCCCGTCTCGACACCGCCCTGAACGGTGGGCTGGACGCGGGACTGACCGTCAACGAGATCAAGGAACTTCTGGTGCAGCTCTACGCCTACGCCGGGTTCCCCCGTAGCCTCAATGCCCTCGGAGCCTTTATGACGGTGTTGGAACAGCGGCAAGCCAAGGGCATCCAGGACCCCCTGGGCCAGGAGCCCAGCCCCTTTCCCAACGACCGGAGCAGCCTGGAGTTCGGCAGCGACAACCAGACCCGGCTGGTCGGTCGTCCGGTGGGCGGCGGCATGTACGACTTCGCCCCCGCCATCGACGAATTCCTCAAGGCCCACCTGTTTGGCGACATTTTCCAGCGGGACAACCTCGGGTGGAGGGAGCGGGAGCTGGCGACCATCGCCATTCTGGCCAGTATCGACGGCGTGAACGCACAGCTTGGGGCTCATTTCGCCATCGGCAACTACAACGGGCTGCCCCCGGCCGAACTATGGGCAGTGGTGGATTTGCTGGGGGAAATCATGGGCGCCCGCTGTGGCAACAACGCCCGGGTGGTGTTGGAAGGGGTCCTGAACCAGGATAACTAGAAAGGCACCCGCCGCGACGCCGGGCATAGGCTCCCGTCTGTCCGGTACCGCTTATCCGACCGGTCCAGAAGCGATGAGGAATCCGGCGGATCCACCACGCAGGTGTTGCAGTGTGGGTGTGGCGGGCGGCAGGTACGGTCCCTCTACGGGAAGTGCCATTTGGTCCCCAAAAAATGGGAACCATCCGTTTTGCTTCCGGTGCGCGTCCTGCCAGCGTCTGGATAGGACGCACTGTCCGGCCGCCGCCGCGGGCCGACTTTTCTTCTCAAGGGTTGAGCCCGCGAAGCCATCCTCGCCGACATCGGGTACCACCGTTACGTTCGAATGAGATTCTCGAAAACAGGCCCACGCGGCAGGAAGAGGCGGGCCTCCGGGTCGGACACGGGCCTGGGGGACCGCCTTTTCCACCACAGGGTGGTGGTGGCGGACTGGCGGACGATGGCCACGGGCAGCAGGAAATGGACCCGCCACGGCGATTGGCCGCAACCGCGATACCGTCGTCATTTTCCGTCTCCTCCGCTCTGGCGGAAAAGTACCTCGCCTGGCTGGAACGGTAAATTTCCCCTGTGGCCTTTGCGTCCGCTCTTCCCGACCTGGAATATTAATGGTAGAATAGGGTAGTAGGTGAACCGCATTAAAACAGCCTAGAGGGAACCGTATGACCTAACCTTTTTTTTTGAATAATAAACCAATTGCGCTTTTGCGTCGTGGGTCAGGCTATACTGTAAAAACCGCCAAGTTTTCTCTGCCACATAGTCGACCGTCATGGCCCATTCCCTCGGGGATGCCGTCGTGGTGATCGTTATGTATGGCAGGGGCCTGGCGGGTATCGGCCCCTCAACAGGAGGAGCCGATGTCCCAAAAACACCGAGTCAAGCCGCTGGTTTTTGCCGTTCTGGATCGCATCCGATCCATCGCCTGGACCCGGCGCCCTGCGCCGCCGCCGCCGCGGGCCTACTTTTCTCCCAACGGCGGCGCCCGCGAAGCCACCCTCGCTCTCATTCGTGACGCCCGCTCCTCGCTGTTTGTCGCCCTGTACAACTTCACCGATTCCGCCTATGCCGACGCCCTCATCGCCGCCCACCATCGGGGCGTGGCGGTACGGGTGATCCTGGATCGCCGTAAGGGCCCAGACGCCGGAAAGCCAGTACTGGCGGCTGGGAGCGGCGGGCATCCGGGTCGACACGCCTATGGGGGACAACCTTTTCCACCACAAGGTGGTGGTGGCGGACGGCCGAGTGGTGGCCACGGGGAGCATGAACTGGACCCGCCACGGAGAACGCCGCAACCGCGACAACGTCGTCATCATTGCCTCCGCCGCCCTGGCAGAGAAATATCTCGCCTGGTTGGAACGGTAAATTTCTCTGTTGCCTTTCCTCTCCCGCTCTTCCCAACCTGGGACAATAATGGTAGAATAGGTTTAGTATTCAACCGAATCGAAAATCAAAACAGGTCGAGAGGAACCGTATGGTTTAACCACTTTTTCGCTTTAAAAAACCAATTGCTCATTTGCGTCGTGGGTCAGGCTATATCTAAAAAACCGCCAAGTTTTCTCTGCCACATAGTCGACCGTCATGGCCCATCCCCTTGGGGATGCCGTCGTGGTGATCGTTATGTATGGCAGGGGCCTGGCGGGTATCGGCC
>JAJBSZ010000309.1 GCA_020861125.1 Planctomycetota bacterium
TCCAGATACTGACGGGGGAGGAACCCGGCTGTTTGCTTGAGGTTGGTGGCGGCCCAGTCGCGGTAGTTGCGGCGCATGGTGGCGCCGCCGAAGGTGGAGAACCGGCCCCGTCCGGACCGGTCGCCCAGCATGCTGCCCCGGAAGGCGATGACGAGGGCTCCGTCCGCCCGGGTGGTGATGCGGGCGGCGCAGCCGGCGGGGGTGACCACCACGTCCGGCCCGTCGTCGTAGGCGGCCCGGGACGCCTCGGCCAGTTCCAGGTAGAGGCGGACAGATGCGCTGGGATCGGCGGCGGCGGCTGGCAGGACGGACCAGGCCAGGAGGAGGGTGAAGGTAAGGAATCGCGTCACTGGCCGTCCGTCCGGCGGGTGGCGAGACCGTTGCCGATCCCGTCCCGGCACAGGGCGTTCAGTTCCAGCCGGAACCGCTCCAGTTCGTCGGCCAAAAGCCGTCGCGTCTCGCGGGATAGTTGTCGGTACTTGCGTTCCGTTTCCCGCAGCATCCGTTTGCGGTAGCGCTCGCTTTCCCGAAACATGTCCGTCATGTAGGCGGATACCGCCGTGCCGGCGGGGCCGTGGCCGCCCAGAAAATCCGTCAGTTCCTTGAGGCGGCCGGTCATGAACTGGCGCATCTCCTCCGCCGCAAACGCCTGGCCGGTGATGGCCCAGAAATGGTGGCCCTTGACGCAGAGGGTTATGGCCTGTTCAAAAAATGACGGTTTGCGCCACATGGTCTCCGCCAGAAAACGGAGGGCGCTCCGCCGGTACTCGCTGGTAAGTACGGTGCGGAGGCAGTTCGCCACCGCCCGCACCTTCCAGAATACACTCAATTGGCCGCCGCCGGGACCGTGCCGTCGCGGCCAGCGATCGCGGAGCACGGCGCAGCGCTGGAAATACTCCCGCATATCCCGGGGATAGGCGGTCTCCAAAATGCGCCGGTAATCCGCCAGAATGGCCTGTTCCGGCCGGGCCGGCTGGAAATTCAGGGCGAAAGCATGGGTGTTGTTGCCGCTGGTCCGGCCGCGGATGCGGCCCTCCCGTTCCAGACGGTCGTGGAGATCGGTGTCGGGCAAGGCGGTGAGCAGACCGATCATGGCCTGGGGAATGCCCATCTCCTGGATGCAGGCGGAAAGTTGGTCGGCGATGTCGTCCGGGTCGGCGTCGAATCCGAGGATGAAGCCGGACATGATCTCGATGCCGGTGGCCTGGATCTTCGCCACCTTGTCGGCGATGGACCCGATGGTGTTGATGTGCTTGCGGGTTTCCTTGAGGCTTTCGGCGCAGGGGGTCTCGATGCCGACAAATACCGAGGTGAAACCGACAGCGGCCATGCGCTCCAGCATGGCGTCGTCGTCGGCCAGGGACAGGGTGGCTTCAGTGAGGAAGGAAAACGGTCGCCGGTGCCGGGTCTGCCAGTCGTGGATGGAATCCAGCAAGGTCATCGCCCGGGCCTTGTCGCCGATGAAATTGTCGTCGACGATAAACACCGCATCCCGCCAGCCCAGCCGGTAGAGTTCGTCCAGTTCCGCCAGGATGCGGCTGGGTTGTTTGGTCCGGGACCGGCGGCCGAACCGCCGCCAGATGTCGCAGAATTCGCAACCCACCGGACACCCCCGGGAAGCCTGGATCGGCATGACGGCATAGTCGGCCATCCGGAGGAGATCAAACCGCGGTAGCGGCGCCAGATTGAGGTCCGGATAGGTCGTCACCTGCTCGATATGGGCCTCAGGGCCGAAATACTCCCGGGCGGCTTCGGCCTCCTCCGCCCGGACCAGCCCGCCGTAGGCCGGCCGCAGTTGGCCCGCCAGGAGGTCGGTGAGAAACACGTCGCCGATGGTTTCCGCCTCGCCCAGAAGAAAGCAGTCCACATCCGCCGTGTCCCGGTAGGCGGTGGAAGGATACGGACCGCCGGCCACCACCGGTTTGCCGTGGTTCTTGACGCGGCGGATCACCGCCTCCAGGCTCTCCTGCTGCACGATCATGGCCGAGGTGAACACGGTGTCGGCCCAGGCGATGTCGGCGTCGTCCAGTTCCCGGACGTTCATGTCCACCAGGCGGAACTGGAACCGGTCCGCCGGCAGCATGCCGGCCACGGTCAACAGACCGAGGGGCGGCATGTTGGCCTTTTTGCCGATCATCCTCAGCGAATGGGAAAAACTCCAGTAGCTGTCCTGCGGCGCCTGAGGATAGACCAGAAGGATCTTCTGTACCTGAATCGGTGTCTGGGGCAAAGCTATCCTTCTCCTCAAAATGTCCGAACGGCCGCCTGGAAAACCAGCGGGGGGAGAATGCCGGGCTCCGCCTTACCGGGCCGCGGGCTCCCGTTGTACTCTATTAGGGAAAAAACCCGGCGCCAACCGGAATCCGTCCGGGCGGCCGCGTTTTCCTCCCCGCCTTCCCGGCCGGGATGCCTCCGGCTCGGTATTTCAGGCTTCCTGCCAGTCCTTGTGCCCACCGAGGGAAAGGAATTCCTCGACCGGCATCGTATACATGATGCCGCCACCCGGTTCTGCCAGTTGCGGCACCGCCGATACCGCCTGGACGATGGGCTCGACTGTGGGCTTTTTCGCCACGATGAACAGCATCTCTTTTT
>JAJBSZ010000477.1 GCA_020861125.1 Planctomycetota bacterium
GGCGTGGGCCAGTTCCGGGGTTTCGGCAGCGGCGGGGAGGCCGCACTAATCCGAGTTGAGAATCGAGCCCTCCACCGGCACAAAGAAATCCACATCCGGATGCTCGGCCACCGTCAGTGCCAGATCGCCGCTGAACGCCTGGATGAAATCCAGCCGTCCCGCCTCCAATTCGTGGCGGGAATGGATGACATCGAAGACGGCGATGGTTTTTTTCCAGCTCCTGAGGATCTCGCCTGCCTCCCGGATTTCCCGGGGGTCGGTGCTGTTCAGGCTGTAGCCCAGAAACTTCAGGGCGGCGCCGAGGACGTGGCGGGGGTCGTTCATCATCGAGCCGCGGCCCTCGAAGCCGGGGCGGGCGTAGAGGTCCCAACTGCCTGTCTGGTTGGGGCCCACTTTTTTCCGGTTATAGCCGATGACGGTGATGGACCAGGTGTAGGGCGCGTGGTAGCGCATTTCCAGGTCGGGGAAAGGGACCAGGCGGGTGGTGTCGAGGTGGCGTAGGTTGGGGATGAGTCGGCGGGTGAGGGGCAGGAGCAGGTTCTGCTTGTCCAGCTGTTCCGCCAGATCGGCCGCCGGCGTAATTAAATCGTAGCCGCTGCCGCCGTGCCGGATGCGTTCGTACATGGTGTCGTAGGAATCGAAGTAGTCAAATTCCACCCGGCAACCCTTGGCTCTTTCAAAGTCCCGCACCACTTCGGGATCGAAATACTCTGCCCAGGTGTAGATGTACAGAACCTTGTCCCCCTCGCCGGCCCGGGCCGTCAGAGCCGCCGCCAGTACCGTCGCCGCGAGGAGAATCCACCGAATACCTGCCATGCCACCGCCTTCCGTGTCCCGGAACCACCCCGTCCCTCGGGCAAAGCCCTGCTTGGGTTTTCCCGATACTATCCTTTCCCATGAGGGAGACTGCAAGGTAAAAACCCGGTGCCTCCACGCCTGTCGCCAGGTGGGGAGGAAGGGGGAGGCCGGTAGCGACCGCCGGCGGGGCCGTCGCCGGTTTCGGCCGATCAGTACTGTCCGGCCAGAGGCAGGAGCAGCCGTTCCCGCCAGCGTTGCCGGGCGCCCCGCCCGAGCCAGTCGGCCGGGGTCAGCTGGTGGGCGTGGCGGAGGTCCTCGTCGAATTGCCGGTGGGCGGCTTCAGCCAGAGCCGGGTCGGTAACCGCCAGACAGGCTTCGTAATTCAGGAAATAGGACCGGCTGTCCATATTGGCGCTACCCACCGTCAGCCAGATGCCGTCCACCGCCATGGTCTTGGTGTGGAGAATGGGATAGGGCCATTCGTGGATTTCCACCCCCGCCGCCAACAGCTCGCCATAGTACCGCATGCCGATCTCCCGGACCCAGGTGACATCGGTGACTCCCGGCAGGAGGAGGCGCACCCGGACGCCCCGCTCCGCCGCGCGCAGGAGGGCCCGGCGCAATCCGAGGGGCGGCACGAAATAGGCGCAGGCGATGTCCACCCGTTCCCGTGCGGCCAGCACGCCGAGAATGGCCAGGTCGTAGGTCGGGCTGCGGCGGTGATCGGGGGATGATCGCACCACCCGAACCACGGCCGTTTCGGTCTGGTAGGGGCCAGCATCCACTTTCGCGTGAGAACAGCTGTCGCAGGCGGCGGGCGGCTGGAAGGCGGTATGGTTGAGGAGAGCGTCCCGGATGGGCGTGAGCGGGGCGTCCACCATCCGTTTCACTGGATTGAGCGCGGGCACGGGCAGGGTTTTTCCCACGAAGCCCCGTCCGGCCTGTTCCCAGGTTTCGGCAAACACCTGTTCCGCGTCTGCTGCCACCGGTCCGCTGACGAGCAGGGCGGTATCGCGCCAGCCGCTGATGCCGTCGCCTGCCTGCAGGTCCGAGAGGTTGATGCCGCCGAGGACGGCGTGGCACCCGTCCACCACCAGGATTTTGCGGTGGTCCCGGTTGTTGCCGCGAAGTACCGTCCAGGAAAAGAGAAAGGGGTTGAACACCCGCGCCTGGACGCCGGCCTCGGTGAATTCGGCCAAATGGGCCACCAGCCCGCGGCGATAACCGGCGGCGTCCACCAGTATCCGGACGTCCACGCCGCGTCCGGCGGCGTCCCGGAGGGCGGCGAAAAAGGTATCGGTGGTTTCATCCGCCTCGACGATATAGGTTTCCAGGCAAATGCGGGTGGTCGCACCGGCGATCAACGCGAGCATGGCGGGATAGGCCTCGTCGCCGTTCTGCAGTAATCGGGCACCCGTGCCGGCATGGGTCCGGCTGCCGGTCAAGGTGTCCAGATTGACCTCGAACGCGGCGGAACCGGCGGGGTCGTCCGGGTAGGCGTAATCAATCGCCGAACGCCAGACCTGTTGGCTACGGGTGGGAAAGGCGGTGCACCCGCACGCCCACAGGCAGCCGCAGAGGCAGACCGCCAGGAGCACAACCGGATGCCGTAAGGGGGGTGGTGGCGGAGCGGTCACAAGGGTTTAGGTCTCTCGCAGTGCGTGGGTAAAAGCGTCCGCCCTCCGTCCGCGCCCAGACGGCCGGGCAACCGGAGCCAGCGTTTCCGCCCGAAAATAAGGTTCGTCCAGAAGACAAGTCCCGTAGATCCAATAATATCCCGTGTACTCCACGAT
>JAJBSZ010000497.1 GCA_020861125.1 Planctomycetota bacterium
CGGTTCTCACCGGCTACATCGGCTCGGCCGAGCAGGGCGACAGCATCATGGAAATCGTCCGGAAGACCAAGGCCGCCAACCCGCAGGCGCTGTTCTTTTGCGACCCGGTGATGGGCCACCCGGCCAAGGGCTGCAAGGTGGCGCCGGGCGTGGCGGAATTTCACCGCGACCGCTCGGTCGGCCTGGCCGACATGATGTCGCCGAACGTGCTGGAACTGGGTACGCTGGTGGGCCGCGAGCTGGAGAACGTGGCCGACTGTCTGGCGGCAGCGCGGGAGCTGTGCTGGCGCGGGCCGCGCCTGGTGCTGGTGAAACACCTGAGCTACGCGGCGGCGGACCCGAACGCCTTCGAGATGCTCCTGGTCACCCCGGACCAGGCCTGGCACATCAGCCGCCCCCTGCTGGACTTCGGTCCGCAGCCGGTGGGGGTGGGCGATCTCACCAGCGGCCTGCTCCTGGCGTGCCTGCTGCAAGGCAAGGCGCCCCGGGAGGCGCTGGAGTTTACCGCCGCCGCCGTCTACGAGGTGATGCTGGCCACGGCCGAGGCCGGCGCCTACGAACTGCAACTGGTGGCGGCTCAGGACGCCATCGCCACGCCCCGGCACCGGTTCTCCGCCGTGGCCCTGTAAGCCGTCCCGATCCGCCTCCCATGCAAAAAGCGCGCCCGACGACCCCGGACGCGCTTTTTATGGGCGATGTTTACCGCGTCGGCGGAATCAGTACGCCTTGGCGAACGGCACCCGGCCCTTGGACGGCTTGCCGCAGACGATACAGGTGCCGGGACCGGATTTTTCGTAATCGAACGGAACGCAGCGGATGGTCACCGACAGTTCGTCGGTGATGGCATTTTCGCAAACCTCCTCGCCGCACCAGTGGCTCCAGGCGAAGCCGCCGTGGATCTCCGGCTTGTCCTCGTTTTTCGGAGTGAAAAAGGCGCGGAAGGTCGTCAGGTCATCGATGGGCCGGCTATGCTCGTCGCGGTAGGCCTTGGCCCGTGCGAACAGCTCGTCCTGCATTTCCTTAAGCAGCGCCGGGACCGAGGCGATGAATTCGTCCCGGTTCTGGCCGTACTTTTCCTTGGGCCCGCGATCGCGGCGGGCGACAAACACCGCGTTTTTCTCGATGTCCCGCGGTCCCACCTCGACCCGGACCGGAATCCCCTTCTTGACCCATTCCCAGCCCTTTTCGCCGGCGTTCATGTCGCGCCGGTCGACCACCACCTCGACCTTGCCGCCCCAGACCGTATCCAGTCGGCGCAACTCGGCAGCGATGCCCTCGGCGTAGGCCAGGGAGGTATCCAGGTCCTCCTCCTTGCGGTAGATGGGCAGGATGACCACGTGGGCCGGCGCCAGGCGCGGCGGCATGACCATGCCGTCGTCGTCGCCGTGGGTCATGATAGCGCCGCCGATCATCCGGGTGGAGAAGCCCCAGGAGGTGGTCCAGGCGTATTCCTCGCGGCCTTCCCGGGATTGGTAGATGATGCCGGCGGCCTTGGCGAAATTCTGGCCGAGAAAGTGGCTGGTACCGGATTGGAGGGCTTTCCGGTCCTGCATCATCGCCTCGATGCACAGCGTTTCCACAGCTCCGGGGAAGCGCTGGTTGGGGGTCTTGTAGCCGGTGAGCACCGGGATGGCGAGGTAGTCCTCGGCGAATTCGCGGTAAACCTCGAGCATCTTCCGGGTTTCCTCCCACGCTTCCTCCGACGTCTCGTGGGCGGTGTGGCCCTCCTGCCAGAGGAACTCGGCAGTGCGGAGGAACAGCCGGGTGCGCATCTCCCAGCGGACGACGTTGGCCCACTGGTTGATCAGGATGGGGAGGTCGCGGTAGGACTGCACCCACTTGGCGTAGGTGGCGCCGATGATGGTCTCCGACGTCGGCCGCACCACCAGCGGCTCCTCCAGTTCCCCCGCCGGCACCAATCCGCCGTCCGGCCCGGCCTCGAGGCGGTGGTGGGTGACCACGGCGCATTCTTTGGCAAAGCCCTCGACGTGCTCCGCCTCTTTTTCCAGAAAACTTTTGGGAATGAAGATTGGAAAATAGGCGTTGACATGGCCGGTGACCTTGAACATGGCGTCCATGTTTTTCTGGATGTTTTCCCAGAAGGCGTAGCCCCAGGGTTTGATGACCATGCAGCCCCGGACCGGGCTGTTTTCCGCCATGTCGGCGGCCTTGATCACCTGCTGGTACCATTCGGCGTAGTCTTCCTGACGGGTGGGACTGATGGCGTTTTGCGGGGCCTTGGCCACGATGAGCTCCTGATTGCATGGTCTGCGATTCGTGCCATCGCGCCGGCAAGGGCTGGCGACGGACGTAGTTTTCCCGCCCATCATGCCAGAAAGCGGCGCTCGCCGCAAGGGATGCTTCCGGTTCAGGCCACCGCGCCGGGAAACCGGCGGTAGCACCCTCCGGAGACCGGGACCGCGCAGTTGCTGGCGAAATTCCCCGGCATGCCGGATTTTCCAAAGAATGTCGTTTCCTTTTTGCGCGGTCGCGGGTATCCAGTTGCCGCTATGGAGCGAATCCAATCCGCGGGAATCCGGACAAGGAGGCGGCATGCGGCAGGCGATACGGAAGATCAGAGGAGCTATG
>JAJBSZ010000065.1 GCA_020861125.1 Planctomycetota bacterium
AAACAGGAGTGCCTCGAGGTACGGCCTGACGGGTGGTTCTGTCTCTCGGGTGGGGTTAACAGGTTTTTTTCTCGCGTCGGCAGCGCTTCTTTTTATACTGGAGGGAACAGGTCGTCCCCATGGTAATGGGGACGGTCGGGTTTTGGACAGGCGCGGCGGCTGGCCGGATGGTCCGGTGGGTGCGCTTCGCCGTGGGTACTGGGCGCCAGGCGGCCTTGGGGGTCGGCGGCGCAGGGAGAAGTAAACTATGGTCAGGCCAGGTAGATATGCTTTGGTAAACAACGTCATCTCGGATGACGAACTGCAGAAGGAACTCGCCGAGGCGATGGCGGGCATGAGCCAGATGGATGAAGGCTTTGCCGTCCGCAACCTCGAACCCGGTTCCATCGTCAAGGGCCGCGTCACCCGCGTCACCCGCGAGGACGTGGTCGTGGACATCAATTACAAAGCCGAAGGCATCGTGCCGATCCTGGAATTCGGGTACGACGAGATTCCCGAGGTCGGCAGTGAAATAGAGGTCCTGCTCGAGGAGATCGACGACGAGCGGGGCGAAATCGTCCTCTCCAAGCGCAAGGCCGACCGCATCCGCAACTGGGAGCGGATCATGGAGAAGCACGACGTCGGCGACATCGTCAAGGGCAAGGCCATCCGCAAGATCAAGGGAGGTCTGCTGGTGGATATCGGCGTCCCGGTGTTCCTGCCCGCGTCGCAGGTGGATATCCGCCGCTCCGCCGACGTGTCGGAATACATCGGCCGCGATCTCGAATGCAAGATCATTAAAATCGACCGCGACCGCCGCAACATCGTCCTCTCCCGCCGCAAGATGATGGAGGAGGAGCGCGAACGCCGCAAGTCGGACGTCCTCTCCTCCCTGGTCAAGGGCGAGATCCGCAAAGGTGTGGTCAAGAACATCACCGACTTCGGCGCCTTCGTCGACCTCGGCGGTATCGACGGCCTGCTGCACATCACCGACATGTCCTGGGGCCGGGTCTCCCACCCCACCGAGGTGGTCAAGCTGGATCAGCAGATCGAGGTCAAGGTCCTGGACTTCGACCTGCAGCGCGAGCGCATCTCCCTCGGCCTCAAACAGGCGCAGGAATCGCCGTGGGAAAACATCGAGGAGCGCTTCCCCATCGGCTCCCGCCACACCGGTCCGGTGGTCAACATCATGCCCTACGGCTGCTTCGTCAAGCTGGCGGACGGCATCGAAGGATTGGTGCACATCAGCGAAATGTCCTGGACCCGCCAGGTCAGCCATCCATCGGAACTGGTTAATGTCGGCGACACCGTGGAAGTGGTGGTGCTGGACATCAACAAGGACAAGCACGAATTGTCCCTCGGCATGAAACAGACCGAAGAAAACCCCTGGACTCAGGTGGAAGCCAAATACCCCATCGGCACCATCATCGAGGGGAAGGTCCGCAACATGACCAACTACGGCGCCTTCATCGAGCTGGAGGAGGGTATCGACGGCCTGCTGCACGTCAACGACATGTCCTGGACCAAGAAGTTCGCCCACCCGAGCGCCCTGCTGAAAAAGGGCGACACCGTCCGCGCCGTCGTCCTGGCGGTGGACCAAGAGCGGAAGCGGGTTACCCTCGGCATCAAGCAGCTCGAGGAAGATCCGTGGGCCACGCGCATCCCCGAGAAGTACCACACCTCGGACATCGTTACCGGTACCGTCACCAAGCTCACCAACTTCGGCGCATTCGTTGAGATCGAACCGGATCTGGAAGGCCTGCTGCATATCTCCGAAATGGCGGACCGGAAGATCGAGAAGCCGGAGGAGGTGGTCAAGGTCGGCGATGCGGTCACCGTCATGATCATTAACGTGGACCTGAACGACCGGAAGATCGG
This sequence comes from Planctomycetota bacterium, assembly GCA_020861125.1. The sequence continues at coordinate 1,858 of JAJBSZ010000065.1, forward strand.
CCTGTCCCTCCGCGCCGCCGAGGGTGTCGCCAACGGCAGCACGCCGGAGGAACAGATGGCCAAACGCAAGGACCTGCAGTCGTCCGAGTCCAACGAAGCCAGCCGCGAAGACATCGATCGCTACCTGAAACGCGACTGACGGTTGGCAAGCGCTATGGGTTTGCATCACTGTGGACGTCCCCGGCGGGGGCGTCCATATTTTTTTCCCCGTCCGCCCGCGCGCCTTGGGCTGACGGACCGGAGTGGCGGGCGGACAGTTATCGGCGGGGCCATCGGAAAGGGAGAAAGCCCATGCACAGTGTTCGTACCGTACATATTTCCATGGAGATGGCGCTCCGTCGGGTCCAGGGAGGTGAGGCGGTAACCCTGGTGGACGTCCGCAGTTCGGAGGAATACGCCCGGGGCTCACTGCCGGGCAGCCTGTCGGTGCCGTTCACCGGTGACGCCTCGTTCCTCGATCGGCTGGAGCGGGAAATTCCCGACAAAAATGCCACGTTGTTCGTGTTTTGCCGGAGCGGCCGCCGGAGTCGGGAGGCGGTGGCGCTGCTGCGTGCGGCCGGCTACCACAATGCCGTCTCCATCGGCGGCATCGTCGATCTGCCGCCGGCGGTGCGGGATAGTCTCCTAGGTGTTGCCACCTGAGGCCGGTTGCCTGTTCCTGGCTGGGTATGTTGGTGGGCGGCGGGTGGCGCCAGGTCCGGTAGCACGCGTGGGCAGGGCG
>JAJBSZ010000022.1 GCA_020861125.1 Planctomycetota bacterium
GCAGGTGACGCCGACCGCCGCAAGGTTTTCCTCGGTGGCGATGTAGTTTTCGATATACCGGTCCCGGGACGGCAACCCCTTCTTGATGTCCTCGTGGATGTTGACGGATTCAATACATTCCATCTCCAGCCCGGCGGCGTGTATCTCCGCCCGAAGAGCCTCGAGAGTCGCCAGCGGCCACACCTCGCCCACGGGGATGGATGGCAGGCAGGTGGCTACGCCGGAAACGCCCGGTACCTGCCGTATCTGCTCCAGCGTAACGCTGTCATCACCAAAGGGAAACCATCGCAAAATCATCTTCATGATAGTGGCTCCGCAGGCTGGAAAGCTGGTGGAGAATCGGTCGGCACTCGTGGTACTGGGGTGGCATCCCGGATATGCCACTCTAGTATGGGAGCACAGTACCCGCCGTAACCAGTTTTGTCAATTTTTTTTCGCGAAATTGGCCGGCTGGGCGCGTTTGTCAGGGTGGATCCTCGAGCGGAAGTGGTTTTCTTCCGGTGTCCGTTGCGGGTAGTTTCCCTAAAAGGGTTGCAGCGTACAGCGGAAAAACGTATACACGGTCACCGTTGATTTCTGGTGAGGGTTGGGTTGGAAAAGGAAGAATGGTACTGAAACGAAAACTGGCTGCCGCCTTGAATCGGCAGCTTTTATTGCGGCTCGATTCCGCCTATTTATTCTGTAAAATGGCGGAGTGGTTAGCCCTGCGAGGCGCGCCGGAAGCGTCCGCCTGGATGCGCGACCGCGCCCGTTCCGAAACCCGTGCGGCTCTGGCCCTCTTTGCCCACCTGGTGGAGCGCGGTGGCAGTGTGGGCGTGGGTATCATGACTGCCCGGAAATACACCTTTCGTTCCGCGGCCGATCTTCAGCGTCAGTATGCCTTGCAGCGGTGCGGGCTGCGGCGCAGCGCCGCTTTTCTCGTCGGACTTGCCGTGCGCTATCGCGACGGGGCGGTGGTTGACCTTGCTCGGCGGCTGGAACCGGCGCCGGCGGAGGGCGCGGAGGTTTTCCGCCCGGACGAATGCCGTACCGGTGAGGAGATCGCCGGCCCCGGCGCCTATTGGAGTGAAGCGGAAATAATTCCCGCCTGATACTGGGCCACCGAATTCCGCAGCATGCCGTAGTAGGTATTCAACTGATCCCGGAGGGCTTCCAGCCGCTGCTGGTCTTCGCGGTCCAGTTCGCGCAGGGTCTGGAGATCCAGGCTGCCCTCGCCATCCACCCCGTAGTGGATTTCCGATGCCAGCAGGTCGATGCGTTCTTCGGCCAGGAGTCGATCCACCCGGGTCAGGAATTCCCGCCGGTCGTCGAGGGATGCGAGGTCCAGGCCGGTGGGATCGTAGAACAGGAAGTCGTTGGGCGTCAGCTGGGCCAATTCGCGGAGATAGGCGGCGATGCGGATGCGGTCGTAGGTGGACATGACGTCGGCGGAACGGGTGGTGGCGGCGGCCGATCGGCTGAGGGGGGTGAACCGGAAGCCGTCGGACGAGGCGTACCAGAGCATGCCGGGCATGTACACGCCTTCTTCCCGGATCCAGCGGTCGATGGCGGCGCCGATACCCTCGCGCATTTCCCGGGTGATTTCGCCGGCCAGCGCGATGCCCATGGATCCGTAGACGCCGTTTTCCAAACTGCGGACCGTGGCCAGGGCGTCGACATCCTCGGCCACCGCCTGGTCGGTGCCGTAGGTGGTGAACATCCCGAGGTAGTAGTTGTACTGGCGCACGGCGGCGTCGTTGTTGTAGCCGGCGAAGCCGGCCACCAGTTCCTGCAGGGCCGGACTGTGCCGGCTCTCCGCCGAGAGGCTGTGGGAATCGATCCGCGAGGAGGCAGCCGACTGCCCGGCCCCGGTGACGTGGCGTATGTTTTCCACCAGGTGCCGCGCGGCATAGGAGATGGCCAGCCCGTCGCTGGTGTCCAGGCCGTCGTCCACCCGTTCCCCGACCGGCCGGACCGGCTGGACCGCGCTGGTCGCCTCCACCGCCGCTACCGGCGGTACATCCTCGACCCGCCGCATTTCCTCGGCCGCGACGTTCGCGTAGGGAAGTTCGTAAAACTGGTAAATGGCCGCCATGCCGCGTCCTCCGTCAACCGGGTCACCCCGGTAGTGAGTATCAGGCATGGCCGCGGATCCTGTCCGGACCGCTACATGATGAACCGTTCCATCAGGACCATGAAACCGATCATGGTGACCAGGGCAAAGAGGTGGGTGAAGATCACCCCCTCCGCCGCCAGCCGCGGATCCGATTCATATTTGAAGGCGAGGTTGACCGAATTGATGGAACCCGGCGTGGCGGCGACGATACAGAACACCATCAGGGATTCCGTCGGCAGCCGGCCCCGGAGGGCCAGGGCCACCAGGAACATCAGCCCCGGGACGAGCAGATTGCGGATCACGCCGATGGCGATATTCCAGCCGTCGAAGCGGAGGGCCTTGCGACCCAGTTTGGAAATCTGGCACCCGGCCACCAGCAGGCCGATGACCATGGTCGGCGCCCCCAGCACCCGGGTCACGTCCAGGGCCAGCGCCGGCACCAGCCGCTGCACCCCGGTGAGGACGAACAGGATCGCCACGAC
>JAJBSZ010000239.1 GCA_020861125.1 Planctomycetota bacterium
GGTCATTACCCGGCGTCCGCCCGCGCAAAATGTCGGCCACGGCACAAATGTTATCGAAGGTGCCGCCGGCGCAGCCCGCCACCACGCCCTGGTCCACATGGATGCCGTCGGGGCGGATTTTACCGACGAGGGAAAAATCGAGGTGGTCGCCAAACTGCTTTGCCGCTTCCCGATCCACGGCGGCCAGAATATCCTCAGCGTTGTTCTGCACCTCTTCGATGGTATAGACATTGCTGGGGTGGAACGGCAGGGCGATCATCGGCCGAATGGCCGCCAGGTCGATTTCGATGAGGCCGTCGTAATAGGCGATATCGCCCGGAGCGAGGCGGGCGTAGGCGTCGGCCCGACCGTGTTCAGCCAGGTACGCCTGTACCGCGTCGTCGGTTGTCCAGATGGAACTGAGGCAGGTGGTTTCGGTGGTCATGACGTCGATGCCGTTACGGTATTCCACCGACAGCCCGGCAATGCCGGGCCCGACGAACTCCAGGACCTTGTTCTTGACGAAGCCGGAGGCAAACACTTTGCCGATGAGCGCCAGGGCCACGTCCTGCGGGCCGACACCCGGCAGCGGCGCGTTCTTCAGGTACACCGCCACCACCTCCGGCCGGCGCAGATCATAGGTCCGTCCGAGGAGTTGCTTGGCCAGTTCCCCGCCGCCTTCGCCCACGGCCAGCGTGCCGAGGGCGCCGTAGCGGGTATGGCTGTCCGATCCCAAAATCATCCGGCCGCACCCCGCCATCTCCTCGCGCATGTACTGGTGGATCACCGCGAGGTGGGTAGGAACATAGATGCCGCCGTATTTCTTGGCGGCGGAGACGGCAAACATGTGGTCGTCCTCATTGATAGTGCCGCCGACGGCGCACAGGCTGTTGTGGCAGTTGGTGAGGACGTAGGGCAGGGGAAAGCTGGTCATGCCGCTGGCACGGGCGGTCTGGATAATGCCGACATAGGTGATGTCATGGGAGGCGAGGGCGTCGAAACGCAGGGCCAGGCGCTCACTGTCGCCGGAAGTGTTGTGGGCCTCCAGGATTGACCAGGCCATGGTGGCCCGCCGGGCCGCGTCGCGATCGGCGGTGGTTCCGCCAAGCCGAGCGATCTGGGCTGGCGCGTCGGCATCGTCGGGAACGATATCCGAACCGTGGACGAGAAATACCCCTGTTTCATGAATATCCATGCCGTAATTCCCCTTCTTGTTGGCAACGAAACCGCCGGCGCCGGCGACGAGCGCGCGGGCAGCGCCCGGTCCGGACGGATCGGCGGGCTTCCGGCAATGGTATGGCCGGCCGAGGCATTTGTAAAGTTCACAGTCGGAAATGGTACCACCGGCCGAATGAATTTGTCAGACGCGGGCTGTCTTCCGTACGGCGGCACGTTCCATTGCCAGAGGCCCCAAAAAAAACGGAACTCCCGCCGGCAATTTCCGGTATGATGTCGTTCCGCATTCAGCGGACAGGCGGCGGACGGACACGGCGGCCTCAACGGACGGAACGGTATGCTCTTCACCTATATCGATTTGATCGGAACCTTCGTTTTTGCCCTCAGCGGCGCCAGCGCCGGCATGCAGCGGGGATTTGACATTTTTGGGGTTTTGGCCCTGAGCGCGGTTACCGCCACCGGCGGCGGCATCCTGCGTGACGTCTCCATCGGCGCCCTGCCGCCGGTGGGCATGAGCGATCCCAAATATCTGGCGGTTACCCTGTTGGCGGTATTTTGCGCCTCCCTTTTTCCCAAGGTATTCCGCACGACCCGCAAAACAACCCTGTATCTCGATGCCATCGGTCTCGGGTTCTTTGCCGCCTTCGGCGCCAATAAGAGCTGGATGGTTACCGGCAATGCCGAAGTCTCCATTCTCCTCGGTTGTCTGTCCGGAGTCGGCGGCGGCATAATGCGGGATCTCCTCACCGGCAAGGTGCCGGGGATTTTCAGCCGGGAGATCTACGCCGTACCGGCCCTGCTCGGCGCGGGAATCCAGGTACTGGGGTCGGCATCGATCATCAACCCTGGTTTTAGCATGTGGACGGCCATCCTTTCCTGCAGCCTGATTCGCGTGTTGTCGCTCCACCACAACCTGCATCTCCCCGTTATCCGGCATCATCACCCCTCATCTCGCCGCCCGCCTCGGCCGTAGCATGTGGCTTTTTTGCCTGAGGTCGTGCGTATCGGGCTACCCCTGGGCCCGAGTTGCAAACACTGGGACCGTTCCCAGCAACCAGACAAAACAGAAAGTACTTAATTGTAATGGTATTTTGACCGGGTTTACGATTTTTGGGCGTAATTTTCGTTAATTACCGCTTGACAAACCGGTCTAATGAGGTAGAGTACCTGCAAGCCACATTGGGAACGTTCCCATAAAAATGCGCAGGCCTTCCTGCTATAACCTCAGTAACCGTAATAAATGCAGCCTGTCGCCAGAGCATCTGTCAATTTCGTCCAGGCGTTTTTCGGCCCGGTGGCGGGAGCGGTCCCACTTGTGGTGGGTCCTTCCCCGTTTGGCCGCCAACGCAAAGGAGGATGTCCATGAAAAACGTGCTCGCCCTGACCGTCGCGCTCTCCGAGGTTATATACGG
>JAJBSZ010000171.1 GCA_020861125.1 Planctomycetota bacterium
CGAGCTGTTCGGGCTGGCGCCGGCGAAAGGGGATATCCGCGTCGGCGCCGCCGCCGACCTGGTGCTGTTCGACCCCGAAGCTGGCTGGACGGTGGACCAGACCCGGCTACACGAGCGGGTGGATTACACGCCGTACCAGGGGATGGACCTGATCGGCCGGCCGGTCGCCACCTGGTCCCGGGGGGAATTGATCCACCGGGACGGCGAGGTTCTGGCCCCTGCCGGCCGGGGAAAATACCTACACCGCCACTAACCGCGCCGATCCGGATGGACGGCGCGCCTGACAAAAAGGAGCACTCCATGGAACGCAAGGTCATCGCCACCACCGACGCCCCCGGCGCGATCGGTCCCTATTCCCAGGCCATCGAAGCCGGAGGTCTGGTTTTCATCTCCGGCCAGCTGCCCATCGACATGGCCACCGGCGAACTGTGCGCCGGTTCCATCGGTGAGCAGACCAAACACTGCCTGAAAAACGCTGCCGCCATAGCCCGGGCGGCGGGCACGGAGCTGGCCCGGGCGGTCAAGACCACCATCTTCCTGGCGGACATCGCCGACTTTGCCGAAGTGAACGCCGCCTACGCCGAATTCTTTCCCGACGCCCCGCCGGCCCGTTCCTGCTTCGCGGTGGCGGCGCTGCCGAAAAACGCCCGGGTGGAAATCGAAATGATCTGCGCCCGCTGAACAGCCAACCGGCCGCCGCCGGCGGAGTCCATTCTTTCTGCCGGCCGGCGGCGCCGTGGGCGTTCCCCTACCCGAAACCCGAGGAGAAGCCATGCAGACGACGGTCATGATCATCGTGGTGCTGTACATGTGCGGCATGCTGGGGGTCGGCTATTATGCCTCCCGGCGGATCAGCAATTCCACCGATTTTATGGTTGCCGGCCGGCGCATGGGGCCGATCCTCATGGCAGGCACCCTGGCTGCCACCGAAATTGGCGGCGGTAGTTCCCTCGGGGTGGTGGAGAACGCCAGCAACCTCGGCCGCTCGCAATGGGGACTCTCCGCCTCGTGGTACGTCATGACCATGGGCATCGCCTTCGTCCTCCTGACCTTTATCGCCCCGAAGCTGCGCGCGTCGGAGGTGAAGACGGTGCCGGAGTATTTCCGCCGCCGCTACGGGCCGGTGGCCGGGCTGTTCACCTCGGTCACCATGTTCCTGCCGCTTATCGGCTTGACCGCCGGACAGTTCATGGCTTCAGCCACCATCGTCTCCGTCATTCTTGGTCTGAACTGGACCACTTCGCTCATCGTCGTCGCCGTCGTCGTCACCGCCTACGCGGTGATGGGCGGCATGTGGAGCGTGGCGATCACCGATTTTCTTCAGGTGGGTCTCATCGTCTTCGGCATGGCTGCCGCCGTGCCGTTCGCCCTGAAATACGCCGGCGGCTGGGATCAGGTGGTGGCAAATGTGCCGCCCGAGACCTTCGATCTCTTTTCCGGCATCGGCGGTCCCAAGGCGATCATCGCCCTGGTGGTCATGTACCTGGCGACCTTCACCGTCGGCCAGGAGGCGGTGGCCCGCTACTACTCGGCCCGGGACGGCCGGGCGGCCATGCAGGGATCCATCATCGCCGCAGTGGTTAACGCCGTCTACGCCTTCATCCCCACCATCCTTGGCATTATCATGCTGGCGCTGGTGAATATGGACATGGTCAACAAGGACGACATCCTGGCCCAGGGCGCCCGCTATTCGTTGCCCGTCCTCGCCAACCTGACCATGCCGGCCATCATCGTCGGTCTGCTCTTTGCCGGCATCATTTCCGCCACCATGTCCAGCGCCGATTCGGACATGCTGGGTGCCGGTTCGATCTTCGGCAATGACATCTATAAGCAGTATATCAAAACTGACGCGAGCGACCGCGAGGTGATGCGCGTCACCCAGATCACCATGGTGGCGGTTGGCATCTTCAGCTTGATCGTGGCCATTTCCTCTACCAACATCATTTCCCTCCTGATGTTTTCCTTTACCCTGCGTGCCGCCGGGGCCTTTTTCCCGTATATCCTCGGCCATTACTGGCGGCGGTCCTCGACCGGCGGCGCCATCGCCGCCCTGCTGGTGGGCAGCGCCGTATCCGTTCTCTACGAGCGCCGGTGGATGCCGTTCGGCTTTTTCGGTTGGGAACAGCAGGCGGTCATTCCCGGTTTGGTCTGCGCCCTGGTGGTGTTTGTGGTGTTTTCACTGATCCTGCCGCCCCGGGTGGAAACGGTGGACCTGCCCCCCGATGCGGTCGGGAGCTGATCGCTGCTCCGCCGGCCTTCAGCGCGCCAGGCCGGTGGCGGGAACGAAACCAAACGCCGCGATCCGTCCGGGATCGCGGCGTTTTTGTCCCTAACCCACTACCGTTCCATAGTTTTTTTCGCGGTTCGTGAAGGCACTGCCGCACCCATTTGTCGAAAACACCGCGGACGAATGTCTGCCGGCGAGACCGGTATTGAGCCGGAAAGGAATTCGGACAACACCACCTAGTACACAGTCATTTTTTAAAAACATGGGTTTCAACTTATGCAAACTACGGTACGGTGAGGAAATTGACTGTGTACAAAACCACGATCTCAATC
>JAJBSZ010000487.1 GCA_020861125.1 Planctomycetota bacterium
GCATTGTGCTCGGCGAGGCCGCGCTTGTGTAGTTGGAAAAATTCGGCCTCAGACAATACCTCTACGAGATCGTGCCGGGCTTCGCCGTCAACCTGATGACCATCCTCATCTGCAACCAGATCTGGCCGGAACGGAACCCCCGGATCCTGCAGGAATTTGACGAACATTCGCGTGAGGCCCAAGCGAGGGATTGAATCGGCACCCTTTCGTCCGGTAAAGAAATCCATACCGGTGGTGGCTCTGGTTCCGGAGGACACGACCTTGACGATGGCCGGTGCGGGCACGATAATGATCGTGCGCGAGGGATGAGGCGGCGGCGCCGTGACCGTCCGGTTACCAGCCGGAGGTCGGGGCGCTAAAATATCGGAGATGCGATGGGGGAAAGGATTGGGTTGGCCGGCCTCGCCCGCGTGGCGCTGGCCGTTTTTTTCATGCTGGCCGCCACCGCCCGGGCGGGCGACGGTTCCGCCGGGCTCACGGTGATCGCAACCTTGTTTCCGCAGTTTGATTTCGCCCGGATCGTGGCGGGCGGTCGGGCCGACGTCCGCCTGCTGCTGCCGCCCGGCGCCGAGAGCCATTCCTACGAACCGACCCCGTCCGACATGAAGGCCATCGCCGCCGCCGACCTCTTCCTCTATACGGGCGACCACATGGAGCCGTGGGCGCGGCGGCTGGCCGACGCGGCCGCCATCGGCGGCGCCGGCGGAGTCGACATACTAGATGTCGCCCGCGGCATCACCCTTCGCCGGGACGGGGACCACAGCGGTGACCACGACGACCCCGCGGAGCACGATCACGACACCGGGAACGGTGACCACCGCGGTCACGGCCACCGACCCCGGGGCCAGGAACAGGGAGAGTTTTTGGGAGACGGCCATTACCATGAATTCGATCCCCACATCTGGCTCGACCCGCGCCTGGCGGCGGTGATGGTGGAGAATGTGGCCGAGGCTTTTATCCGCCGCGACCCCGATGGCGCCGCCGTCTACCGGCACAACGCCGACGCCCTGATCGCGGAACTTCAGGCCCTCGACGCCGCTTTTGCCGCCCGGGTCGCCGGCCTGCCCCGCCGGACCCTGGTGTTTGGCGAACGCTTCGCTTTCGTGTATTTCTTCGACCGCTACGGTCTGCAACAGGTGGGCGCCTATACCTCCTGCGCACCCGGCGCCGAGCCCGGGCTCCGGGCGGTGCTGCAAGTGGTGCGGTATGTCCGGGACCACGATGTCCGTTTTATCTATCTCGAGGCCGCGGCCACCAGCCGCATTTCCGACGTGATTCAGGGCGAGACCGGGGCAACGATCCTCACCGTCGACAGCATGCATACCCCCACCGCCGCCGACCTCGCCGCCGGCGTCAGCTACCTCTCGATCATGCGGAAAAACATGGATGCCTTCGCCCGGGGTCTGGAATGAACGACAGGGTGGCGGAGCTGCGGGGCGTCTCCCTCGGTTATGGGACGCGCCTGGCGGTGGAGGATGTCTCCTTCACCCTGCGGCAGGGGGAATACGCCTTTCTCATCGGCCGCAACGGCTCGGGCAAAAGCACCCTTCTCAAGGGCATGCTCGGGCTGCTGGTGCCGAAGACCGGCTGCATCCACATCGAGGGCGGTCCGGACGCCACCGCCTTCCTGCCGCAATCCCAACCCGGTGGCGCCGACTTTCCCGCCACCGTCCGGGAGGTGGCCCTGTCCGGCTGCCAGCGTAGCCGGGGACTGGTGCAGTTTTACAGCCGGGCGGATCGGGAGCTGGCGGCCGCCACCCTGGAGCTGTTGGGCATCGCCGACCTGCGGAACCGGCGCATCGGATCCCTGTCCGGCGGCCAACGCCAACGCGCGTTTCTCGCCCGCTGCCTCTGCCGCCGGCCCCGGCTCCTGCTGCTGGACGAACCCTATACCGGTCTGGACCCGGAGGCGGCGGAGGGTTTGTCGCGGCTCCTGGCCGATCTGCAAGACCGTCAGGGCATCACCATTCTCATGAGTTCCCACGACCTCGGCGTGGTGGCGGCCTGCGCCAACCGCGTGCTGGTCCTGGATCGGAAGCTCATCTACGACGGGGACGCCGGGGAATGGCTGGAGCGGTTCAACCAGGCGCGGCACGTTCTCTGCGACCACCTGGGGAGCCGATCGTGACGCAGGCCATACTGGAAGCCCTGTCCTATCCTTTCGTCGTCCGGGCGCTGGCAGTGGGCGCACTGGTGTCCCTGTCGGCGTCACTCCTAGGCGTGGTCCTGGTGTTGAAGCGGTATTCCCTCATCGGCCACGGGTTGTCCGATGTCGGTTTCGCCTCCCTCACCATCGGCCTGGTGCTGGGCCTGCCGCCCCTGGTGTTCGCCGGCCCGGCGGTGGTGGCGGCGGCGCTGGTGATGATGTTCGTCAGCCAGCGCTACGGCGCCAGCGGCGATGTCGCCATCGGCGTGGCGTCCACCGGCGCCCTGGCTCTGGGTATCATCGTCGCCGCCGCCGGCCCGGGATGAAACTGGGCGTCCCCCGCGACATGTTTGGCCTGGGGGGTATTCCCATGTGGCGCGGGCGGCGGATAGAGGGGGGGAGGTG
>JAJBSZ010000178.1 GCA_020861125.1 Planctomycetota bacterium
AAATGCTGACGTTGGTGAGGCTGACGAGCTTTTCCTTGAGTTCCTCCGGGTCGGGGTAGTGTTTGCGAAGGTCGTCATTGACGTCCCGGATGTAGTCGGACACATCCCGCATGATGGCGGCGAAGGCGTCCCGGACGGTGCCGCCGGCGTCCTCGAGGATGTTGTTGTCGCCGGAGATGTCGACGCCGACGGTGCCGGAGCGGGCGGTGCGGAAATGCTCGCTGATCATCTGCCCGAACTCGTTGTCGACGACGTAGAGGTCCTGGTCCATCAGCTTCAGGCACTGCTCGCGATCGTAGGTGTTGCCGTCGCCGGTGAGGGAATCCATGCCGCCGCCTGTTTGCAGGCTGGCGATCCGGCTGCGGTAGTCGGTCAGGGACATGCCGGTCACCGCCCGCAGATCGGTGGAGAGATCCTGCTCCAGTTCCTGGAAATCCCGCAGCCCCCGGAAGAGATCGCCATCCCGGGCAATGGCCCGTTCCAGGGCGCGGGTTTTGCCGGCGTCGTCGATACCGCCCACCCGCACGGTGCCGTCGGATCCGACTTCCACCTTGATCTGGACGGCATGCCCCGGGCGCACGCCGACGGCGGCAGCCGCCTTTTCCACCGCCGCGGTCAGCTCGTGGCTGCGTTCGGTATAGGCGGCGAAACGCGCCTTGAGACTCGCCAAATCCTCCTTGGAGTAGCCGATCCGTTGCCGGCGCTCGGCCAGGGCTTCGGGATCCGGCTCGCCGCCGAGAACGCCGAACCGTTCCTGGTGGCCGGTGGCGCCCACTTCGACCCGGTCGCCGGTGCTCCACCGGTCGGTCGTCTCCTCCGACGGCTGGAGGCCGGGCCCGGCGCCGGTGGTGGGCGTGGCGGTGCGGTAATACACGAAGGTGCCGGGTGTGATCTGCATTTTCCCCCTCCGTAGGGCCAGCGGGATCCGGATGCGGGTTCCCGGTGGTAGTAACGGTCGGGTGGACCAAAACTTTACCCCCTTCCGGTGGACGGAACTGGCCGGAAACAGGAAAGGAGGCGGGTGGACGTGTCGGGTCAGCGTTCCGTCGGGGAGCCTTTTTTTCCCTTCCCCCTACGGCCGGTGGTGCCACGGGATTTTTTCGGGCGACCCCGGGCGCGGATGTTCGACCCGGCATAGGAGATGGGCGCTTTCAGTTCCAGCAGGCGGTCGCGGAGGCGGGCCGCCTCCTCGTACCGCATCTCGGCGGCGGCGTTTTCCATCTCGATCTGCAGAAGCCGGATCTCTTCCTCGGGCGTGATGGCGCCGGACCGGATGGAGGTTCCGAGGGCCGGGATATACACGGTCTGTTCCTCGGAATTGCTGAAGAACTCCTCCAGCCCCGTCTCCAGCGCCCGCTTCACGGTGGTAGGGGTGACGCCGTGTTCCCGGTTGTAGGCGATCTGCGTTTCCCGCCGGCGTTCGGTTTCATCCATTGTTTTTCGCATGGCGTCGGTGATCCGGTCGGCGTAGAGGATGACCCGGCCTTCGGTGTTGCGGGCGCAGCGGCCGATGATCTGGATCAAACTGGTGGCATTGCGCAGGAAGCCTTCCTTGTCGGCATCGAGGATCACCACCAGGGACACCTCCGGCAGGTCCAGCCCCTCCCGCAGGAGGTTGACGCCGATCAGGGCGTCGTAGGCGCCGGTGCGGAGGTCGCGCAGGATCTCCACCCGGTCCAGGGTGTGGATGTCGGAATGGAGATAGGCGGTCTTGAGCCCGTGTTCGTGGCAGTAATTGTCGAGGTCCTCGGCCAGCCGCTTGGTCAGGGTGGTGACCAGGGCGCGCTCGCCCTTGGCGGCCCGGGCCTTGATCTCGTTCATGATATCCGGAACCTGATCCTTGGTGGGACGGACTTCCACCGGCGGATCCACCAACCCGGTCGGCCGCACCAGGAGTTCCACCGGGCCCTTGCCACTCAGGCCCAGTTCATACGGCGCCGGCGTGGCGGAAACGTAGACGCACTGCGGCTGGATCGCCTGGAATTCCTCCCAGGTGAGCGGCCGGTTGTCCAGGGCCGACGGCAGGCGGAAGCCGTGTTCCACCAGAACCTTTTTCCTGGCCTGGTCGCCGTTGTACATACCCCGCACCTGGGGCAGGGTGGCGTGGGATTCGTCGACGATGAGGAGCCAGTCCTTGTCGGGGAAATAGTCGAACAGGCAGGCCGGCCGTTCACCCGGCTGCCGGCCGTCGAAATGCCGGGAGTAATTTTCGATGCCCTTGCAGTAGCCGATCTCTTCGATCATCTCCAGGTCATATTTGGTCCGGCTCTCCAGCCGCTGGGCCTCCAGGAGGCGGCCCTGGCTTTTGAACAGGCCCAGCTGGGCCGTGAGTTCGTCGGTGATGCCGGACACCGCCGCCTCCGCTGCCGATTCGGACAGGACGAAGTGGGTGGCGGGGAAGATCGCCCGGTGCTGGTATTTCATGAGGATTTCGCCGGTAAGCGGCGTGAACTCGTTGATCTCCTCCACAGTGTCGCCGAACATCTCCACCCGGATGGCGGTCTGCATGTAGGCGGGCCAGATGTCGATGGCGTCGCCCCGGACACGAA
>JAJBSZ010000448.1 GCA_020861125.1 Planctomycetota bacterium
TTCCAGGAGACGCCGCCGGCGCAGACCAACCGCGCGATGCGATCCGCCGGCTCCAGAATCTGGATATGGTGCCAGTAGGTCGCCGCCATGTCCAGGTAGGCGGCGGAAAACAGGGTGGCGAGGGAAAAATTGTCCGGACGAATGCCGGCAATGCCGCCGCCGTCCAGTTTTCCCGATACCGGGTAGATCCCCATGTCGACGGTGATGCCGTTGGCATCAAGAACGAACCCGTCCGTCACCGCCCGCCAGATCTCGTCCATGCCCACGGCCCGGCCGGCAACGGCGGCGGCCGCCTGGCGGAACGGGGATATGAGCACGTCCAGGCCGCGCCCCGCCGGCATGTTGGAGATGGTGCGGAAATAGCCGTTCTCGAAAAAGGGCCGGATCTCGTACGGCCCGGGCCGAAAGTCATCCGTCGGCAATACCACCTGGGCGCCGGTGGCGATATTGATGATGGCGTCCCGAGGGCCGGCCAGACAACCGAGGACTGCCATCTGCTGGTCGCCCCAGTCGGGAAAGACGGGCAGTTCCCGGCCGTGCACCCGGCAATGACCGCAGGGCCGGAAATCGTCCCGGACCAGTTCCGGCAGGGTAATCCGGTCCAGGCCGAGGGCGGCCAGGCGCGGCCGGTCCCATTCCCGCCGGATTATATCAACAAGGCCTAATGGTGCGGCATTGGTGATGTGGCAGGCGTTTCGGCCGGTAAGAGCGGCAATGATGAAGGAACCGAGGGTAAACAGGGTCCCGTCGCGGGGCACCTCCGGTTGGTCTTCCAGCATGGCGTACAGATTGCACAGGCCGAGGGACGGCTTAAGGTAGACGCCGTTGTGGACCATCTCCGCCGGCGGCACCCTCTGCTCCAACCGGTGGAGATAACTTTCGCCGTCCGGCCCGGCGTCGAGACAGCGCAGGTCCTGCCACGAGGTATAGGTGGGCGGGCGGCCGGGTACGGCATAGACGAAGCCGTGCATCTGGGTGGACAGAAGGAGACCCTGGATGTCCGCGAATCGGGCGGTATACTTTTCCGTCAGTTCCGCCACCAGATTGACGAAGGCGGCCGCATCGTTTTCAAAATGGCGCGGGTTGGCGGCGGGCAGCCGGTCCGGCGTCGGCCGCTTTTCCGACGCGGCAAGACGGCATTTCTGGAGATCCAGAACGGCGCATTTTCCAAAACTACTGCCGATATCGATGGCCAGATATTTCATGGATTGTGGTTTCCAGCAAATGGCTCCCTTTTTCCCGTCCTCATCCGGACAGGAAAAAGAGGAACCATACTCCGTTAGCGTAGACCTATTCGAGCGCGCCCACATACGCGTCGTACACCGCCGCCGGCACGTTTTTCTGCAACAGGTCCCACACCGGTTGTACCGCTTTCCGGAACGGCTTCAGCCCCTCGGCGTCCAACTCGATGATGGTGGTGCCGAGTTCCTTCAGCCGCGCCTCGTATTCGTCGTTCTGGCTGAAAATGTACTCGGACCCGGCCTTGCGCGCTACCTGGACGCCGTCGTCGACGATCTGCTGCAGATCCTCCGGCAGGTCGTCGTAGATTTCCTTGTTCATCAACCACACCAGAGTATGGGGCAGATGGTTGGTCTTGATGACGTGGGACTGCTGCTCGTAGAACTTGGTGATGTAGATCAGTTCCATCGGGTTTTCCTGGCCGTCGACCACGCCCTGCTGCAGCGAGGTATAAACCTCGTTCATAGCGATGGGCGTCGGGTTGGCGCCGAGGCTGCGCCAGAGCAGGATATGGTACTGGTTCTCCATGGTGCGGATGGTGAAGCCCCTGAGATCCTCCGGCGCGTGGACGGCGCGGTTGGCGGAGGTGATGCGGAAGCCGAGGTTGGAGACGCCCAGCATCTGCAGGCCTTTTTTGGCATACTCCTCCTGGAGGGCGGCGATGACCACCGGGCTGTTGTGAGTCTTGTCGATATCGGCGACGGTGGCGTGGCCGAAGGGCAGATCGAAGATGGCGGCGGCAGCGACGAAATTAACCTGGGGGGCCGGACTGGAGGTCATCATGGTGATGGAGCCTTCCTGAACGCCCTCGATCTGTTCGCGATCGGCACCGAGCTGGGCATTCGGAAAGATATTCACGGCGATGCGCCCGCCCGATGCCTCCTCGAGGTATCGCTTCAAGGCGGTGGCGGCAACCTGCTGGGTACTTTCCTCGCCAACGGAGTGGGCGAAGGCGAAGGTGTATTCAGCGGCGGCGGCCCTTCCGCCGAGAAGCATTGCGGCCACGAGCGCGAGAATTGCTTGATGTTTCCGGTGCATGGTTGTTCCTCCTGGATGAGTACTGCCCCACTTCAACGAAAATCGTCGGTCCGGCCGGGCGACACCCCGGTCGGCAGCGCCATCATTCCTTGCCTCTTTCTTCCAGCTCCCGGCGGTTGACGGTGTTGGCAGGCATTTCGCTGGCGAAGATTTTCACCGCCGTTTCCGCCACCTGGGTGTGCTGCTCGTCGCCGGATTCCACCGACGCGTAGGCGACGTGGGGGGTGATTATCAGGGTGTCGCATGCGTACATGGGATGCGACA
>JAJBSZ010000110.1:0-1383 GCA_020861125.1 Planctomycetota bacterium
AGGTCGGCGTCCTGGACCTGCCGTTCATCTTTGCCGACCACGCCCACGCCCACGCAGTGCTGGACGGCCCCCTCGGGCAGGAAATTCTCGCCAAACTGGATGACGTCGGCATCAAGGGATTGGCCTACGCCGAACGCGGCTTCCGCAACCTGACCAACAGCGTCCGCCCGGTCCACTCCGCCGCCGACATCAAGGGCCTGAAAGTCCGGGTCATGGAAAATGAGGTCTACACCACCACCTTCCAGAGCCTGGGGGTCAACGCCGTGCCCATGGCCTGGGCGGAGACCCTGACGGCCCTGCAGCAGGGCACCATCGAGGGCCAGGAAAATCCGGTCAACGTCATCCATTCCTTCAAGCTGTGGGAATCGCAGAAATACGTCACCATGACCCGGCACGCCTACGCCTCCGCTATTTTCACCATGTCCAAGCGGCTGTTCGACCGCCTGCCGCCCGAGGTCCAGACGATCGTCAAGAACGCGGCCCAGGAGGCCGCCGTCTACGAGCGCACCTGGGTCGCCGAAAACGAGGCGCGGCAGATGGCGGAACTGAAAGAACACGGGATGGAGATCGTCGAGACGCCGGATATGGAGAGTTTTATCGCCGCCGTGCAGTCGGTGTACGACAAGTACCCGGAATTCGCCGATGACCTGGAGCGCATCCGCCAGGCGGCAACCAAATAACACCGCGGCCGGTGGTCCGGGAACGGGTGGCGCGCCCGTTCCCACCCACCGGTCCAGTTGCAGATGGAGAGCGGGGTATGCCCTTCCTGAAAGCGTTTCATAGACTGAGCGCGCTGCTCGATGCCGTGTGCGGCGCCCTCTGCGTGGTCTGCGTGACGGGCATGGTGGTGCTCACCGGCGCGCAGATCGTCTACCGCCAGTTTTTCACCGCCCTGTCCTGGAGCGAGGAGCTCACCCGGTACCTTTTGGTATGGGCGAGTTTTCTGGGCGCCAGCTGCGTCTACCGGCGCATGGGGCATATCAGCGTCACCGTGGTGCAGAACCGCCTGCCGGCGCCGGTGCGAACCGGGCTGCGGGTACTCTGCCATCTACTCTGCGGTGCCTTCTGCGTCATCGCCGTCGTCTACGGCCTCGATTACGCCGGGGCCCAGAGCCGGCAGCTCTCCGCCGCCCTGCGCATTCCCATGAGCCGGGTCTATCTGGCCATCCCGCTCGGTTTCGCCATCATGGCCGTGCACGTCCTGGACCGGCTCCTGGCTCTGATCACCGAGCGGCTACGGGGTGGGGAGGCCACCTCATGACCGCTATCCTCCTGGGGAGTTTTCTCGGGCTGCTCGTCATCGGCGTCCCCATCGCGTTTTCCGTCGCCATCGCCGCCACCGTCGTGCTCCTCGTCGGGGACATCCCCCTTATTCTCATTGGG
>JAJBSZ010000110.1:1393-2540 GCA_020861125.1 Planctomycetota bacterium
CGCCATCTCCGGCTCAGGCGCCGCCACCACCGCCGCCGTCGGCGCCACCCTGATTCCCGAGCTGAAAGAACGCCATTACCGCGAGGATTCCGCCGCCGCCCTCATCGCCGCCGCCGGCTGCATCGGCGTCGTGATCCCGCCGTCCGTACCCATGGTGCTCTACGCGGTCATCGCCGATCAGAGCGTGACCAAACTGTTCCAGAACGGCTTCGTGCCCGGCCTGATGATGGGCGCGGTGCTCATCGCCATTTCCCTCAAGCAGGCCCACGATCACCAGTACCCGAAGGGAGCGCCCTTCTCCTTCGCAAACGCCTGCCGGACGTTCATCTCCGCCATCTGGGGCATCCTCATGCCCCTGATCATCCTCGGCGGCATTTTCTCCGGCGTGTTCACCCCGTCCGAGGCGGCAGCCATCGCCGTCATCTACGCCGCCATCGTTTCCCTGTTCATCTATCGGGATCTGACCATGCGGGAACTGGGCGGCATCATTCTCGGCAGCGCCAGGACCTCCGCCGTCATCATGATAATCATCGCCTGCAGCGGGGTGTTCGGCTGGGTGCTGGCCAATTGGAAAATTCCGGAAACGGTCGCCCAGTCGATCCTGAGCGTATCCGGAAACCGCTACCTGGTGCTGTTCCTCATCGCCATCATCATTCTCGTCGCCGGCATCTTCATGGAGACGTCGTCCGCCGTGATTCTGCTCACCCCGGTATTCCTGCCGCTGATGCGGCACCTGGACGTCAACCTCGTCCATTTCGGCATCCTGTTCACCGTGGGCATAGCCCTCGGCATGATCACGCCGCCGGTGGCCATCAACCTCTTCGTGGCGTCGAGCGTCACCGGCATCGGCATCGAACGGATCGCCCGGGCGATACTCCCCTACCTCGCCGGTCTGATTGCGGTGTTTCTCCTCTACACATTTCTCCCGCTGTTTATTCCGGATATCATATTTTAGGATTGCCGCAACCACCGGCCATGAAAAGACCCTCGCGCCCATGGGGCGGAGGGTTTTCTTGTGGTGGAGCCAACTGTGGGATTCGAACCCACGACCTGCGCTTTACGAAAGCGCTGCTCTACCCCTGAGCCAAGTTGGCGTAGCGTGAAGTCATGCAGTATATCCGGACGCCAGGGCAAAGTCAAGACGGCC
>JAJBSZ010000144.1 GCA_020861125.1 Planctomycetota bacterium
ATCATGGGATGACCCGGCGGAGGAGGACGAGCCGCCGCCAAAAAGACGGGCGAAGAAACCGCGCCTCCGCTCCGGTTGGGTAGCCACCGTCGCCGGCCGCGACACCGGTGGGGCATACGGCGCCGGCCGCTGGACCGCGATGGCGTGGGGCGACACCGTTTCGGTGGCGATCACCATACCGGTGGGGGTGCCGACGGTGGTGGTGGTCGTCGTTCCGGTGGCGGTGGTGGATGTGACGGCCGTCGCGGTGGCGGTGCGCGGCTCGACCGCGGCGGCGATGGTTGCCCTGGAGACGACGCGGGGCGGGCGCGCCGGCCAGAGGAAGCCGTCGTCAGGGCTCCTTTCCCAGCGGCGGAGCAATTCCGGCCGGTACGCGGGAAGGATGAGTTTCGCCGACTCCTGGTCCGTCTCCCCGGCTACCGTCTCTTCCGGGACGGCCGTTTCGGTTGTGGTTTCCTCGACCGGGTCCGTGGTTTCCACCTGCCGGTCGTCATCGGTGGGAAGCGCCGTTCCTACCGTGTCGTCGCTGGTGGCGTCGAGCTCGACTTCCGCCGTGGTCCGTCCGGGTCGGCCGGATCCGGCTCCGGGTCGGTCGGGCCGTTCGCCCTGGCCATGGCCAGGCCGATGGGGCCGTTGCCCGTCTTCGGGCGGGCGCGGGCCGCCTGGTCTTCCCGGCCGTCCCGGTCTGCCCGGTCCTGGCCGTCCCGGTTTGTCCGGCTTACCGGGTTTGTCCGGCCGGGGCGGACGCGGCCGATCCGGTTTCCCGGGCGCCGGTGGGCGGAAGGCATCGCCCTGTTCCGGCGTGTGGTGCCGCCAGTGCCAGTTCCAATCATAGAAGTCATCGGTAGCGTATCCCACGCCGGTGGCCCCGGCGGCCGGCGGCCGGCACAGGATCACGACACAGCGCGCGATCTCGGCTTCGGTCAGCGTCGGTCCGTTCAGCGCCACGTACTCACCGATGCAGCCGATCGGCAGCGGCTCGGCCAGTATCTCCTGGCGGCGGGTATCATCGAGGCCGGGCACGCCGTCCAGATCGGGCAGGATTCCGGCGGGCAGCCAAGGATAGTAATAGGAAAACTCCCGGGCCCGTCGGAACGCGTCTTCGTATTCCTCCAGGGTGGCGTGGATATGGGCCAGATGGTAGAGGCCGGCCTCGGAGGCGGGATTGACACAGACCGCCTGTTGAAAATACCCGCGCGCGGCCGGCAGGTCTTCCGCCGCCAGATAGATGCGGCCGAGCTCCTCCCAGATTGACGGTTCGTCGGGATCGATACGGGACAGGGTGAGGAGGGTGGTGGCGCCCGTCGTCTCCGTCCCGGACAGGAGGCCGAGGGAGGCGGTGAGCGCGGCTGCCGCCAGGTCGTCCGGTTTTTTGATTAGCGCTGCCTGGTACTGTTCGGCGGCAGCGGAAAGGTCACCCGTCTCTTCTTCGAGGCGGCCGCGCAGAAAGTCGGTGTACCAGCAGCCGGGGTCCAGCGCCTTGGCTGTGTCGAGGATCGTAGCCGCCTCCGGCCAGTCACCCCTCTCCAGGGAGTCGAGAACGGCCGCCAGACTCTCGCTTGCCGGCGATCCACGGAGGGCGGGCACCAGGCGGATACCGGCCAACGCCTGCTTCACCGACGCATCCGGAACATCCATGCCGGAGAGGGTGAAGGCAACCCGATACACCAACCCGCTGTGGTGCGTGGTACCGTCATAAAAAACGGTACCGTCCGCCAGTGTTTGCCGGCGTCCAAACCAGGGGCGCCCGCCGAGGTTGAAGATGGCAAACTCACCGCTTTCCGGTAGGGACAGGGCCACCGCCTGCAGCGAGGGCCAAGGTCGCCAGTCCGTGCCCGTCACGGGAAAATGGACTGTCACCAGACTTCCACCTTCTCCCGTGAGGGTCACCGGTCCGCTGCCGTCGGAACCGGTGACCCGCGGCGTAGTACGGGGCGGTACGAGGAAATCTCCGAACATCGCCGCCTCGGCTGACCCCGCCCACAGCCAGAGCGCGACAAGCGCGCAGACGATACTTCGCATGGCATTTCTCCTGAAAATGGATGGTCCACAACGTGCCCTGTCCCCTACCCAAAGCACTGCCACGGCGTGCGGCTGCGACCGGCCGGAGTACCCCGGCTGGACGGACTGCTGGCCGTTTGGTGCGTGCAGGAAGACTGGTACTGGATGCGTTTCTGGCGCCACCGTATTAGTTGCGGCCAGAGGCGTTTTGTTTCACGTGGTCGCGATTTTTTTCGCGGTACTTCAGGGCGACGGAAAACGGACGGCGGGCATCTGCCGGGAACCAGAAAAAAAACGCGACAAATTATTTGACGAACAACTTATCGTGATGTAAATATATGTATGACAACTTTGCCGTGTTCCTCACGGCGCGTCCGTCCCTGGTTTTCTCCTGTGCCGTTGCCAGTACGGCTCACCGTCTGTTCCATTTTTCCGAATTTCTTCGGTCGCCGGAAATGCGTTGCGTCCGCCTGCCTCTTGCCGATGATGGTGAAGGGGATTGGACAGACACATAAGCCACGGGCGACCG
>JAJBSZ010000123.1 GCA_020861125.1 Planctomycetota bacterium
CGGTGAGGGTGGTCGCGGTGGCGGGGTGCGAGGAGCTCTGCGGAGGCGAGCGTGGCAGTGAGAATGGTGGCGGTGCGGTGGCGGTGAGAGAGGTGGCAGTAAGGGGCGGCGGTTGACCTGCTCACCGATTGGTGGATACCGGCGCTGGTAGGTTTTCATGCCCCCGTGGTCTTACCGCCGCGCTTCTCGGCGTTTGCCGGGGATATATTTCTCAGGGCTGCGTGGATTTCGTTGCCTGTTCTCTATGCTTGAATTTATCCGTGCGAGCTTCTTTTCGCATCTTAGGTATTCTTGAATGCATTTGAATTGCAGGCTTGCCGAAAAAAACTTTGTCAGCTCGCATAGTTCCAGCAGTAGCCCGACTCATCCTGCATAAGCGCCGCAGTATTGTCTGGTAGGCTTGTGATGGGTATTGAAAACCCGGTCGCTGTGATGGAGAAGCCCCGGCTCCGGAGTTCGGCTGCCGATGGCCATGTTCAGAGCCGAACACGCCAACTCCGCCTTGAAGCCATTCCGACATGGACCAACCCACCACACGCCGCGAGTACCGATCCAGAACTCCGGCCAAGTACTTACCAGCCTGCCAGCGACCGGATATTGGTTATGTCCGATACGCATTTGCGGTTGGCGGAAAATGAACGGAAATCCCGGCCCAGCACATTCCTGGCCACCGGCAAGGAATGTCTCAACTGTGTGGTGATCGCCACTTGCGTTTTATCTTCGCCAGGCGGTTTTCCCGCATGGCGCGGCAAGCCGTTTTGGCACAGCAGCGATTCTTACCTTCGTGGGTACTGTCGGCCGCCACCTTCCTGTAGGCGTACCTGCCCGGAAACGCCCATGGAAATGCCGCACTGCCAGCGGTATGGTATGGTGCCGGAAGCGTGCGGGCGGGAAGGCTTGGCGACCTGGCTTGTAATGTCCGCTGCGGACGCGCCAGGGATGCGGCAGGTGAGGACCGCCGGGAGTTTGCCTTTGTGTTTTCGAATTGAGACGAACTGTACAGGCTCTTCGATAAGGACGCCACAATTCTTACGCTTCGGACTGTACCAAGGTATTCGAAACATCGCTGCTCGAACGTGTCTGCTTCATGTATTTTTTTCAGGGTGTGGAGCGGTATTCCCAGGCGCTTCGAAACTTCTTCCTGGGTGTAGTCCTGCTCGGTAATCAATCCGATCCCAGAGCTGCGCTATTCATCCGACGGGCATTCTCCTCAACCCCGCCGTGTCCGCCAATCGGTGAGTAGGTCAGTCCACCTGATAGTCTCTCATTACATTCGTTTCCTCCCGGCAAAACGTAAGACGTACGCATCGACAAAAACTTTGTTCCGATGGGTGGTTTGACTGGACGTATTTTTATGGGGAGTCGGTCGTTGGTGGTCATCGTCACCGCCTGCCTGAGAGGAACGCCACCGCCACAAAAAAAACGCCGCGGCCCCCAAGGGTCGCGGCATTAGTTTTTTTGTCACCCGCTGCCGTCAGGACGGGGTGACCACCGCGTGCATCAAGGCCCGCAGGGAATCCACCCCGGCGGTGTGCGCCTGCTGCAGCCGCATGGCGCTGGCTTGGGTGTAGACCATGTTGCGGAGGGAATGGAACGGTTTTCCCGTCAGATCGGCTTCGCTCAGGCCGTAATCGGTTTTGGCGATCTCCCGCATTACCGGCAGGGTCCACTGCACGGCCGGGACGGACAGAACAAAATCGTGATCCCCCAGATGGCAGATGAATCCCTCCTGCCGTCGCGGTTGGGGCAGGGTGGTGCCGGAAGAAGCCAACAAGCCGGTAGCGACGGGGTCCACCCCAGCGATGATGGCGGCAGCCTTGAGCCAGTTGACCACCTGGGCCTCTTCCGCCTCGTTACCCGGATGGGTATGGGCGCAGGCCTGGGCCACCACCAGCTCCGCCGGCGCCTGGCGCACCAGTAGCTCCGCCAACGACAGCACATGGTGTTCGCCCGTGCCGGCCAGGGGCTGTTCGGTGCGGCTCGATCCGTCGTCCTGCCACTGGAAGACGTAGGGCTTGTGGAGATCGTGCAGGAGTTGGGCCGTCATCGCCAGGTCACGGTTGACCGCATAGCCGTAGACGGTGGCGTAGGTATCGACGATGGCGGCGGTGATCCTGACGTTGGTGGCCACGTGGGTGATGAGGCCGCCCGGATAGGCGTGGTGGCTGCCGTAGCCGCTGCCCGGAGCGGTGATCGCCGGGTACCGGGACGCCATGTCCGTCGGCACCGGCGGCAGGAAGTCCTTTTCGCTCTGGCTGGTAAAACCGGCCTGGTGCAATTGTTCCCACACCCGATGCCGACGGCCGGCATCCATGGCGGCGAGCCGTGGCGTGGAGTCCCCGTAGATGGCGGCGGCGAGGGTCCGGAGACGGGGATCCGAAAGTTTCCCGATTTCCTCGTTCAGGTACCGCCAGGCCGCCTGCACCATCGGCGACCGCTCGACCATGGCGTGGTGGTCGAGACTCTGGCACTCCTCGAAGCTCACCGCCGGCGGCAAGCCGGATCCGCGCCGGCCGCGTGCCGCTGC
>JAJBSZ010000206.1 GCA_020861125.1 Planctomycetota bacterium
GTCCCCACCCCCGGCACCGGCCTAGTCCCCGACCCGGCGTTTGATGTCCGGCATCGTCTCCGGACGGTCAGCGTGGTAATAGCGGCTTTCGTGATCCATGGCCGTGACGTTTTCGTACACCCCCTTGTCGCGGCGCACCAGTTTGGCGAAGCCCTTGTCCTTGAGTTCGCTGTCGCCGGTGGGGGTGGCGAGGCCGACGGGGAAGATCACCCGGCTCACCGGCCCGCCGCAGTGGGGGCAGAGGGTCAGCGCGTCCTCCTTGATGGACTGGATGATCTCGAACATGCCGCCGCAGGGGCATTCTTCGTTGTCGCATTCGTACCGGTATCGTGGCATCGATCAGTCTCCTGCCGGGAAAGCGGCCAGCCGCCGCACAACGCCGTCCACCGAGAAAAATTTCCCCGGACAGGCGGTGGGGGTGGAAGCCACCTGGCCGTGGCCGACAATCCCGTTCGCGTCTATTCCATATTCCATGACGAGAAACCGCAACAGGGCGTCCAGGGACGCCAGCTGCGCCGCGGTGGGCGGCGTTTCCTCGAAATTGCCCACCAGGACGATGCCGATGGAAAAGGCGTTGGCCCGGCCCTCCCCCGGCATGACCACATGGGCGCCGTCCCGCTGTTCGCGCCAGCGGGGTCCGACAGCCACCTCGCCGTCCCGCATGCCCCGGCCGTTGCCGATGACGAAATGGTAGCCGAGGCCGTTTTCCCAGCCCCGCTCCTCCCGGTGGTAGCGGTCGAAGATCGCGGCGCTGCCCTCGGCGGTGGCGGAATGGTGCAGCACAATGTAGCGCCACCGGCCCGGGTCCGCCGCCACCCGCCAGCCCGCCATCGGGTCGACGGGTGTGGGGAACAGCATCCGGTAAAGGAGCGCCACGGTGAGGCAGAAAAACAATCCCGTGGCCGCCCACTCCAGATTGACGAGCAGCCGCCGGTGCCGCACCCACCATCGGGCCGGCCGCTGATCCGCCCGCACAAAACGCCGGTGGGTGGCGGCCGGGGAGTCGGAGTATTCCATCCGCGCCGTCTGTTCCGACGAGGCGGAGACCTCCGCTTCGCCTGGCCGGTCCGGCGCCGCCTGGCGGCCGGACGCCTGGTGCCGCCCGCCTTCCTGAGGCCCTTCCGTCACAGTCCCATCCCCCGGATTAGGGCGCAGGCGGCGGCGGCGGCGGTTTCCACCCGCAGCACAAACGGGCCCAGCCGCACCAGCCGCGCCCCTGCCGCCCGGCAGGCCGCGACTTCGGCGTCCGTCAGCCCGCCCTCCGGCCCAATGACGATCGCAAACGCTAGCGCCGGTGGTGGCGATGGCAGCACGGCGGCCGGCGCTTCACCGCCGGGATCGGCTACCACCAGCCGCGCGCCGTCCTCCCGCGACCGGTGGAGAAAGTCGGCGAGGGAAATCGGGCTGGCGACCTCCGGCAGCCACAGGCGCCGGCACTGCTTGGCCGCTTCGACGACCCAGCGCCGCCATTTCTCGCCATCGCCCTCACCCCGGGCCACGCTCCGCTCCGTCAGCAGAGGCTGGATCCGGTCGACCCCCAGTTCGGTGCATTTTTCCACCAGCATCTGCCAGCGTTTCCCCTTGGGAATGGCGGTGGCGACGGTGAGCCGCAGCGGCGGGCGCTCTCCGGTCCGGACTTCGGTTACCGTCACCACCAGTTCTCCCCGGCCGCCGCCAGTGATTTCGGCCTCGGCCGCGCCGCCCCGCCCGTCAAACACCACCACCGCGTCGCCGCGGCCGAGGCGGAGCACCTGCCGGGCGTGGTGCGCCTCCAGCCGGCCGAGGACATACTCGCCCGGGCCGGTCAGGGGCTGGTCAAGAAGGAACCGGGGTGGTGTGGCCATATGCCGTTACGTTTGCCTTTTTCTGCTGCCGTCCCCGCGCCCTCACGGCACCGGCAACCGGTTACGAGAACACCCGTATTCTGGCGGCCAGGGGCTGTTGCTCCTTCGCGGCCGGCTCGGATTCGGGGATGCCGAACGGCATCTGGGCCGTCAGCCGCCAGGTGCGGTTCAGCCCCCAGGCGGCGGCCACCTCCGCTTCGATGAGGTTGCCGTAGTGCTGCAGGCTTGCTCCCAGCCCGGCATCCCGGAGGAGGACCCAAACGACGTACTGCAGCATGCCGGTGGCGTTGTCGGAATACACCGGAAAATCGGCGCTGTAGAGAGGAAATTCCGCCTGCAGCGCTTCCACCACCGCCCGGTCCTCGTAGAACAGCACCGTGCCGTGGCCGGCGGCAAAGCTGGTGATCTTGGCATCGGTGGGGGCAAAGGCGGCGGCGGGGACGATCCGGCGCAGGGCCTCCCGGACGATCTCCCACAGGCGCCGGTGCTCCTGACCCAGGAGCAGCACGATCCGGCCCGACTGGGAATTGAACGCCGACGGGGAGTGCAGGACGGCGAATTCCAGCAGTTCCACGATGTCCCGGTCGCCCACCGGGCTGCCGCCGGCGATGGCGTAGTAGCTGCGGCGCTGGCGCAAGGCGGTTTTCAAGTCGGACATTTCGATCTCCT
>JAJBSZ010000261.1 GCA_020861125.1 Planctomycetota bacterium
GACTGACGCTGCCGTACTCCTTGTCCACCACAACGGCATTCCACATGGGTAATCTCCATGATACGGCTGGGCGCGGCATCGCCTGGCCCGGATTTGTCCCGGTCAGGAGCGATGGGCGCGGGTCAGGGAAAGGGGCTATGGGGGCCGCGCTGGGCGGAACTGGTGATCTGGTGATGGAAGGTGTCGTTGGCTCAAAAGAAAAGCAATCCGCATGCCACCAAAGGATTTTTTTCCGACCGATCGGAAAAATCCTGGATAAATGGCGGGTTACTGCATCGGACGAGCATCGCGTCGGCACCCTGGCCGGCAGGCCACTACCGTTCCAACAGTGCAGGGTTTTCACCGGGTGCAATACAGGGAATGATTTGAAATGCCGGGGTACTCCATAACGGGAAAAGGACCTCAGCCGGTGGCGTTCCTGATGGCTGTCAGCCGGCGCCACAAGGTTGTCGGGCTCATGCCGAGGGCCTGGGCCGTCTCTTTCCGGTTACCGTTACAGGCGGAAAGGTACTGGAGAATGACGGCATCCGACACCCGGCCCAGCCGCGCCGGCGGCAGCGGCGGCACCGGGACCGGGACGGCGGGCTGGTCCGGCGGCGGACGGGCTCCGAACCGGAGACCCGATTCCAGCGATTCCCGGAGCGTTCCCAGCGCAATCCGCCGCCCCCGGGTCATGACCAGGGCTCTTTCCAGAACATTGGCAAGCTGGCGCACGTTGCCCGGCCAGTCGGCGGCGGCCAGCAGGCCGATGGCCTCGTCGGACAGCGGAACGGTCGGGCGTTTCAGGGCCCGCCCCTTGTCCTCCAGGATGCGGTCGGCCAATGGCCGCAGGTCGTCCAGACGTTCCCGAAGCGGCGGCATGGTCAAAACCAGCACGCCCAGGCGGTAGTACAGGTCTTCCCGGAATTGTCCCGCCGCGGCCATGGCTGCCAGATCGCGGTTGGTGGCGGCGATGACCCGGATGTCGACCCGGGTGGTCCGGCTGTCGCCGATGCGCCAAATCTCTTTTTCCTGCAGGACGCGGAGGAGACGCGACTGCAGGGAAAGGGCCATCTCGCCGATTTCATCCAGGAAAATGGTGCCGGAATTGGCGATTTCAAACAGGCCCATCTTGCCGCCCGCGGAGGCGCCGGTGAAGGCGCCGCGGACATAGCCGAACAGCTCGCTCTCCAGCAGGTTCTCCGGCAGGGCGGCGCAGTTGATGGCCACGAACGGGGCGTCGGCGCGGGCGCTGGCGTTGTGGATTCCTTGGGCCATGAGTTCCTTGCCCGTTCCGGTTTCACCGTAGATGAGGACGGTGCTGTCCGCCGCCGCAAAGGTGGCGGCCAGCTTTTTCACCCGGGCCATGGCCGGAGAATTCCCCGCCAGATCGGCAAAGGTACTTTTCGCCGTCCGGCCGTCGTGGCGATAGGCGTGGCGGATTTTCCGCTCCAGGGTCTGGATCTGCAGCGGTTCCCGCAGGGTTACCACGGCGCCGATGCAGCCTGTGCCGACCACGATCGGCGTGCAGTCGATGGTATAGAGGTTCCCGGCGATGCTGAGGGTCTCGCCGATGCATTCACGGCTCTTCCGGAGCGCCTGTTCGATGATGTCCACCTGACCGAGAAGTTCGCTGTAGTGGCGCGGTTGGGTGGCGCTGCCGGGATCTCCCAGAAATTGGCGGGCGACGTTGTTCATCTCGGTGATGCAGCCGTCTCTGCCGATGCCGATGATGCCTTCGCTGACGGCATTGAGGATGGTGACGGTGGTGCCCAACCGGGCATCCTTTTCCTGTTGCAACCGCAGCATGCGGAGGCTTTCGTTGATGGCGTCGAGAATCGCCTGGCGGTCGATTTCGATGGTGACGCCGTCGAAACCCGCCTCGCGGGCCGGTCCAGCCACGGAGCCGCCGATGAAGGCGGTCACCCCTTCCCCACTCAAGTTCTTGACCGCCAGAGCCGCCTCTTCGTCGCTGTGGATCTCCTCGATCCGCAAAGGGGTGGCGATGAGGGGCGCGATCTGCCGGGCGGTGTAGACAAACTTCTTGAAGCCGACGATGGCGATGCGCTCGTGCCGGGCGAGGGTCTTGCGCACTGTCCGCAAAAGATCCACCCCGTCGTATTTCACCTCGACGACATACGCCTCCGTCTGCCGGCGCACCCGACGGGCGGTCTCGCCGTAGGTGACGATGACCCGGGTGCCTTGCGGCAGGTACTCCCGGGCGATGGCCAGCGCCGCTTCCCGGAAGGCGGTGAACACCGGGAATTCCTGTTTCATTTCTTGAAGGCACCGCTTCACCGCCGTGGCGATGGGGGGACTGGGCATGAGAAACAGGATGCTGTTATCCGGACGGGCCATCGCCACTCCTGCCATGGGTTCAGTCGACAGTGAACCGGCAACCCAACGGCACAGGCAAACCGAGTGGGCGCACCACGCTTTCCGTACGGCCGGCCAGACCTAATCGGACCGCCCGGCTGTTGCGGCGCACCGACCCCCAGAGGGTCGCTCTATTTGGAGTTCGGTCCGGCTACGGCCGTATTAGTCGAACCGCCGGTTAAAAATTTCGCTCTTTTCCAGCAGATCTTCCGGGGTGTCCAACCCGAGCCGGTGGAGGAGATCCACCACGTACGGGTTGTCCATCGGGGTGGCAAACGCGGCGGCGTCGCCATACCGTTCCACCCAGGCGGCAGCCACCGCCCGATCCCGGATCACCTTCGGACCGCCGACACAGCCGCCGACGCAGCCCATGCCTTCGTAAAAGTTGGCACTGGCCTGGCCGGCTTGCAGAGCGTTAAGGAGTTCCTTGCAGGCCGGAATCCCGTCCGCCAGCCGGCTCTTCACCTTGATGGGGCGATCGGGGTTGAGCTTCTCCAGCGTGGTCTCCACCGCCTGGCTCACCCCACCGGCCCGGGCGTAGATCCTGCCCGCCCGGGACGAGAATTCGCGATCGCTTTCCTCCAGTTCCGCCGGTTCAATGCCAAAGGCCGTAAATATCTCCTGAATCTCCTGAAAGGTCAGGACAAAATCCACCGCGCCCCGGAGGTCCGGCTCCCTCGCCTCCGCTTTCTTGGCTAGACAAGGACCGACAAAAACGGTCAGCGCCTCCGGGTGGAGATGTTTGATGGTTCGCCCGCAGGCGATCATCGGGGAGACGGCCGGCGGCACGTGGGGCATGAGCTGGGCGTAGACCTTGCGGATCATGGCGATCCACACCGGGCAACAACAGCTGGTCAGTTGGTAGTCGGTGGCATCGTGGATGCGCCGGTCGAACTCCAGGGCTTCTCTGAGGGTGAGGATATCGGCAAAAACCGCCACTTCGATCATGCCGTTGAATCCGAGTCGCCGGAAGGCGGTGCGGAGTTTGCCCGGCGTCACCTCGTCCCCGAATTGTCCCAAAAACGCAGGTGCGATCAGGGCGTAGGCGATTTCCTTTTTGCTTTGGATCGCCTCCAACACGGCGATGCCGTCTTTTGAAGAAACCAGCGAGCCTTCCCGGCAATGGTCGATGCAGCGCTGGCAGCCGTAGCAATTGTCGCCGAAGCCGACGTTGTCGCCCGCGGACGTCATCGCCCCGAAGTCGCAGGCCGCGGCACAGGCATCCCGCTCCTCGGCCGAGCAGCGGCAATCTTTGATCCGCCAGACCACGGGATAGCGCTTGGGATAGAAAAGACAGTCGAGCTGACTGCGATCGTAATTCTGGGCAGCCAGACGGGCGAGCTCTTCCTGGGTTTTTTGATGGGCGGTGGCCAACAGCAGCGTGCGGTACAGATTTTCAAAGGTGGGCATGGTCTCTTCCCTGCGCCCTCTTCTCCCCACCGAAGAGTATAGGCGGGGGCCAGCCCGATTACAAGCCGTCCCCGCCGCCGCATGGCCGGACGATCGCACCAAGGAAACTGCAAGGCCCGACGACCCATGCCGGACGCCGCATCGCTCCGCAGAAAAACCCGCCCCTGTCTGCGACAGAGGCGGGGAAGCGGGCGGTGCCGGATGAGGGGAAGGACCGACCTTACTCGGTGGCGGCCGCACCCGCCGGCCGGAGCAAGGCGTCGACGGTTTTGCCCTCCTCGGCGTCGATATTGAACAGGACCAATCCCTTGTACTTTTTACCACCGTCCAGGTCATCGTACTCCCCGCGGTAGGCCAAGACTGGAAGCCTTTTGGGCGATGCCCGGAAAACAGCGGTGCCCAGGCGAACATGGCAGTTGCCGTTATCGCCCTGGTCCACCCGCACGGCGTCGACATCCGCCAGGGGCAAAACGACCGGCGCGTCGTTGTCGGTGGACAGGCTGATTACGTTCCTATCCGTGATGACGTAGGATAGTTTTTTCACCTTAATTCTATCCGCTATCGGTCCCCACACGATGAGCAGGCCAATGGTCAGCAGGAAAAGCAAAAACCCGCTTTTCATCTCCGTGCCACTGGAGACGGTCATGGCATAATACCCGCCAGCCAGAATGACCGCGGTTGCTACCGCCACCGATATGGTAATGATGGTTGACCGTTTGCGGCTTTCATCAAACAGGCTATACGGTTTCGGATTTCCGCTCCAGCGGATGGTTTCGCCATTTTCCAGTATGCTCTGCAGTTTTTCGTCGGTAATCATGGTTTGCCGTTCTTCCCTTGGAAAAACGGAGGCGCGAGGCAGTCTCGTGTCGGTTCCGTCCGACCATGTCCGGCCGGGACAGCCAGTTGGCCGCCCGAAATAAGGGTTAGGTCCAGGAAAGCGGGCATTGGGCGCCCGCTTCCCGCCAGATTGCCTGAGACGAAGGAGACGCTCTTCCTCCGCGGTGAGTAATAGATCTCCGGCCGACCCGACTCCCCGCGCCGATCCCTTGGACGGAAGACGCGGGCACTCCCCCGGACGGGTATCACCGTCGGCAAGGGGCAGCATCGGGACTAAACCGGTACAGAATGGCGTAGCGTGAACGGGAAGATGATCAAGCCGGAGGAGAACGGGTGGTGGGATTGCAAACCGCCAGGGATTGTGGATTCCGCAATTCAATCGTGAAGGAGACACCGACCCGGGCGGGAAGCGCCGCGAAGTGGAACGGCGGTTGGTCGAGTCCGTGGAAAGCACCGGTACTCCAGGGCGACTGCGTCTTCCTGACTCCGGTGCGCAGGTTGGGGAGGAAAGGGAGATCGCAGATGGTCTGTCGGGCGTACCGAGCCGGATCGTGGGGAAAATCGGTGGTCTGGCTGTCGATGGCCGTCAACGGCAGCAATACCACGCCGCTCAGGCATACCAGGAGCATTGCCTGACAGATGGCGGCTCTTTTGGGTATTCTTCCGGTTACGGCGATCATCCCGTCACCCTAAAAGTATTGTTTCGATTCCCGGTGCCTAGTTGAATCACAAGACAGGGCGCCGAGGAGCATCCATACTACAGACTACCACTAATCCGCTCCATCTCAAGAAAAAAATCGCACGGGAAACAACTGACTGGCCCCCGAACGCAGGTGTTATCAGGAATACTCTTTGCATCCCGGTGGACTGTCTTTCAAGACGTCCTCGGTGGGCCCTTTGCGTGCCAGAACAGGGTGGCGCTTCCCGGCGATCAACGCATTCTGGATTAATGGGGAAATAATTCGACTTTGGCAAACCTCTGCGGTATAACTACGTACTTATTCGCAATGTGAAGGGTTTTTCGTACCGCTGTACCCGGTTTCGGGGAACGCCAACGCGTGCCCGTCTGGACAGTGGCATTCGAGAACGGAGAAAATCCATGCCACACGACGCAACCGAAAGCACGTCCATGGATCAGGTCCGCGACCTGCTCATGGGAACGCAGTTCAAGGATATGGAGAATCGCATTCTCCGGCAGGAAGAGCGGTTGTTGCAAGAGATCGCCAGCCTGCGCGATACGCTGAAAAACCGGGTGGAATCCCTGGAAAATTTCATGAAAAGCGAATCCGCCTCCCTGCTGCACCGGCTGCAGGAGGAAAAAGCGGAGCGGGCCGCCGCCGGCAAGAACGAAGCGCGCGAACGCACCGACGCCCTCAAGGCGGAGCAGAAGGAACGCGCCGACGCCTTGAAACAGGAACGACGGGAACGCGAGGAAGGCCTTACCAAGGTGGCCAAGGAACTGGCCAAAGCCAACGAATCGTTCGATCGTAAGCTCGCCGCCATTTCCTCCACCCTGGACACCGTCGAACAGGAACTGCGCCAGCTCCTGCTGGCGGAGAGTTCCCGCCTTTCCGCCGCGACCGAAGAAAAATACAAGGAGGCACTCGCCGCCCTGTCGCGCACCTCGGCGCAGCTGACCCATGACCTCGTGTCCCGTTCAGACCTGTCGGCCACCTTTACCGAATTCGCCGTGAAGCTCGCCGGCAACCTGACCCTGTCCGCCCCGGCCGACGCGGCCGGCGGCCTGTCCGAGGCGGCCGAAACCTGAAGATGGACGATCCCGTCGACACCAGCCTGGAGACGCCCCAGGTCCCGGCCGCTTCCGACCCGGCGGACAACAGTGAACGCGCCACCGACGAGACCACCGCTCCGTCCGGGGCGGACCAGGAACCGGCCGAACCGCCGGTGCCGGAGGACGAGGACATCATCCGTCTCCGGCAGCTGCTGTTTTCCCGGGAGATGGCCCAACTCGACCGGTTGGCCGCCCTCCTGGATGACCCCCGGGTCACCACCCGAATGGTCAGCGAGGTGCTGGCGGAGGCGATTCACCTGCGTACGGGCCAGGACCCGCGCCTGTCCATGGCCCTGGAACCGGTGGTGGACACCATCGTCAAATCCTCTCTCCATTCCCGCCGTAACGATTTCGTCAACGCGCTGTATCCGCTCATGGGTCCGACCATCCGCAAATCCATCGCCGAAAGCTTCCGTTCGATGATGGAAAACTTCAGCAAAAGCGTGGAGATGGCCTTCTCCTGGAAAGGACTGCGCTGGCGCCTGCAGGCCCTGCGTTCCGGCAAGCCGTTCAGCGAAATCGTCCTCCTGAACACCCTCGTCTACCGGGTGGAACAGGTATTCTGCATCCACCGTGACACCGGCTTGGTCCTGGCCCACCTTGCCAACGAAAGCGTCGAAGCCCAGGACGCCGACATGGTCTCCGCCATGCTCACGGCCATCCGGGATTTTGTCCGCGACTGCTTTGCCGGCGGCAAGGACGAGGAACTCCATTCCCTGCAAATGGGCGAATTCACGGTTCATATCGAATCCGGAACCCATGCCTATATCGCCTGCGTCATGCGGGGAACGCCGCCGCCCGAATACCACGCCGAAATGCGGGCCGCCCTGGACCTCCTGCACATCGAATACGGCGAAGGCCTGTCCGCCTTCGACGGCGACAGCGAACCCTTCGCCGGCGCCGTGCGCTACCTTGACCGCTGTCTCCTGACTCGCTATGCCGACGACGGCAAGAAGATTCCCCTCTGTCCCACAGTGCTGCCGGCCCGGGTTCTCGCGATTCTTCTTGCCGCGGGCGGATATCTTTACCACAACCACCGGACCGCGGCGGCGGCGCAGGCGTTACTCGTGGCCGAGCGGGAGGCCTTCACCGCCACCATGCGCACCGCCCTCGGCCCGTTGCGGACCGAACCGGGGCTGATGCTGGTTGCCGTCGACGAAAAAGAGGCCGCCCCGTGGCCGGTCACGGCCCTCAGGGACGCTCTGGCCCGGGCGCCGGAGGAGGTCCTGCGGGAACACGGGACGGATCCCGGTCTCTTTTCCTTCCGGCTGATCCCGTATATGTCCTACGACCCGTCCATCGTCGTGCGCCGGGTGGAACGATCCATACAACCGCCCGATTCGGTGCGCATGGTTTTCGACGAAAACGGTACGCTCACCTTCACCGGCACGGCGCCGATGTCCTGGATCGTCGCCACCCGCGAGGACGCCCGGGCCATTCCCGGGGTCGAGCACGTCGATGTCAGCGGCGTCCGGGATCCGATGATGGACCAGATCTCGGCGATGATCGCCCGGGTCGAGAACACCGTCATCGAATTTCCCCTGGGACGGGACACCCCCATGCCCGCCGATCTGCCGCGGCTGATCGAGGCTATCGATACCCTGGTGGAACTGGAAGCGATTACCAAGCGGATGGGATTCTCCGCCTCCCTTACCATATACGGCCATGCCGATGCCGTCGGGGATGCGCGGCGCAATTATGAAATTAGCCAGGCCCGAGCGCGGACGGTGGCGGGCATGCTGTATGCCCGCGGCTCGAGCATGCCGGTGGCGATATACGGAATGGGGGCGGAATACCCCCGGGGCGAAGCGGGGGAACAGGCGGCCGGCGGCCAGAATCAGGCCAGCCGGCGGATCGAACTGCGGGTGCATTTCGCCCTGTCGCCTTCGGCCAGCCCGGAGATGTTCCGACGATAGGCGGCAATTTTAGACTGGGATTCGCATGATCAGCAAGAAAGTATGCATGCTGGGCGGTTTTTCCGTGGGCAAGACCTCGTTGGTCGAGCGCTACGTCCACTCGTTGTTTTCCGACAGGTATCTCTCCACCGTCGGCGTGAAAATCAGCAAGAAAACCGTTCCGGTGGATGACCAACAGGTTACCCTGGTGCTGTGGGACATGGAAGGCAAGGACATCTACGCCAACGTCAACCTGTCCTACCTGCGCGGGGCCATGGGCTATTTCATCGTGGCCGACGGCTTGCGCAAGGAAAGCCTGGACGCGGCGCTCACCCTGCGGGAAGCGGCGCGAAAGACGGCGGGGGATATCCCGTTCTGCCTGCTCGTCAACAAGGCCGATCTCAAGGAACAGTGGGAAATCACCGATGCCCTCCTGGCCCCCCTGGCGGAGCAGGGAATCCAGGTGCTGGAGACCAGCGCCAAAACCGGTGCCGGCGTCGAGGAAGCCTTCACCAGCCTAACCCGGTTGATGCTTCGCTAAAAACGGTTCGCCGCCGCGACGGGACCGTGCCTGAACTCCCCGGCGCCGCCGTTGGCATTGCCAAGCAGTATGGCCTGAATTTTCGACAGAAGGACCGAGAAAAATGGACGATCGAGAACTCGCCTACCGCCTGCTGCAATCGTTTCACTTCGCTGTCCTGCGTCGCACCGAGCCCCGCAGCTACCGGTTTTTCGGCCAGGTCCCCGTCTTCTACAACGAGATTTTCCCGGGCACGGCGGGCGAACCGTGCGTATCGCCATGGGACTCCTCGCCGATGCTGGAATATTTTCTCGAAGAAGCGGAGGCATTTTTCGACCGGGAGGAACCGGGTTTCATCGATTCCGGCCTGTGGGAGGAAGACGGCCGGACCCGTGAGAATACGGCCCTGCGGGCCCTGGCGGTGAACTTGGGGGAAGCGCAGGTCATCATTATCCGGCTGCTGGAGGAGGAGTATCTGGAGCGGCTCGGTATTCTCCGCAAGGCCCGGGAGCAGCTGTTGGAAAACCGGCAGCTCAACACCTATCTCTCCATCTTCAAGGAGAAATCGCGCATCGACGGGCTGACCTGCATTTTCAACCGGACCACCTTCATGGAATTGCTGTTGGATGAGATCAAACGGAGCCAAATTCTCGAATACCCGCTCGTCCTGCTGATCCTGGATATCGACAACTTCAAGCGCGTCAACGATACCTACGGGCATCAGGCTGGGGACCGGGTGCTGCATGGCATGGGGTCGACCCTCAAGAACTCCCTGCGCCGGAACGATATCGTCGCCCGCTACGGCGGCGAGGAATTCGCCGTGCTCATACCCAACGCACCCATGCACGAGGCGGTCAAGGTGGCGGAAAAGATCCGGTGCAGCCTGGCCGCCATGACCGTGGAAAATACCCCCCGCGTCACCGTCAGTATTGGCTGTACCGCTTATACGGCAGGAGAAACACCCGAGGACTACTTCAAACGGGCGGACGACGCCCTCTACCAAGCGAAGAAAACCGGCAAGAATCGGGTCTGCATCCTCTGACCTGACGGCCCCGCCTGCTCCTGCCGTCTCCCCCCTACACCGCGTTGCCGGTCACGTCCGGGCGCTGACGCCGAGATAGGCCTGCCGGACGGAATCGTCCTTTTCCAGCTCCCGAGCATTGCCGCTGAGGACGATCTTGCCCGACTGCAGGACATAACCACGATCGGAGATGAGCAAGGCCATGCGGGCGTTCTGTTCCACCAGGAGGATCGTGGTGTTCTGTTTGCGGATGGCTTCGATGGCTTCGAAGGTAGTCTCGACCATGACCGGGGCCAGCCCCATCGACGGTTCGTCCAGCAGGAGGAGTTTGGGCCGGGACATCATCGCCCGTCCCAGGGCCAGCATCTGCTGCTCGCCGCCGGATAGGGTGCCGGCCCGCTGCTGCCGGCGATCTTTCAGGATCGGAAAGGTCTCGTAGATGGTTTCCGTGACCTGGCGAAGCCAGGCTTTATCCCGCCGGCGGATGTAGCCGCCGATCTCCAGGTTTTCCTCCACCGTCATGTTGGCGAAAATTTTCCGCCCCTCCGGCACGCAGGATATGCCGGCGCGGACGATATCCGCCATGCTCAGGGGCGCAAGATCCTTTCCCTCGAAGACAATGCTGCCGCCGCCGATACGCAGGGCGCCGGTAATGGCGCGGAGGGTGGTGGTTTTGCCGGCGCCGTTGACGCCGATCAAACACACGATCTCCCCTTCGTTCACCGTCAAACTCAACCCGGCCAGGGCCGTGATGGCGCCATAGGAGGCATGGACATCCCGCAGACTCAGCATCATGAGCGTTCAACCTTTTCGTGGTATTTGCCCAGGTAAGCGGTGATCACTTCCTGGTTGTCCTGGATCTCGGCGGCGGTGCCCTCGGCGATTTTCTTGCCATAGCTGAGGACGATAATGCGCTCGGCCACATTCATGATCAGCCGCATGCGGTGTTCCACCACCAGCACCGCCGTTCCCCGGTCGCGGATAAGGCGGATCTGCCCGATCATCCGGTCGATTTCCTCCTCCGACATGCCGGCGGCCGGCTCATCCAGGAAAATAATTTTCGGTTCCGTCGCCATGGCCCGAGCGATCTCCAAGAGACGCCGTTTGCCGTAGGGCAGGCTGACCGCCCTCTGTTCCGCCTGGTCCGCCAGACCCACCATGTCGAGGAGCTCCATGGCCTTTTTCCGGTTGAGCGCCTCCTCCGCCCGGGCGGACGGCGCTCGCACCAGGGTCTTGACGAAGCCGGAACGCTGGCGGAAACAGCGGGCCACCAGCACGTGCTGGAGCACGGTCAGAGTCTCGAACAGACGGAGGTTTTGGAACGTCCGCACCAAACCGCGGCGGACGATCATCTCCCGGGAGAGACGATCTATCCGCTCCCCGTCCAGGAACACCTGACCGCCGGTAAGACTGTAGACCTTGGTGATCAGGTTGATGGACGTGGTTTTGCCGGATCCGTTGGGACCGATAAGGGCGCAGATGTCGCCCCGGTCGACGGTGAAGCTGAGACCGTCCACTGCCTTGACGCCACCGAAATGCTTCTGGATTTCCTTCACCTCCAGGAGACTAGCCATGCCGTTCCTCCCCGCCGGCGGGCATCCCAAGAGCCCCGTCCGTACTGACAATGGCCGGCGGTTGCCCGGATTGCCGCCCGGTCGTAGCGGTCGGTCCGCCGTTACCGTCGCGGGCTTTCCGGAACCAGCGGACCACCCGCTCGATCACCACCATGAGACCGCCCGGCTCATAGAGGAGGATCAGGATGATGAAAAGGGCGAATACGGTCACGTATTTTTCCTTGAGCGGCCGCAGGAGCTCGATGGCGACGGTCAGGATGGAACCGCCCAGTATGGCACCGGGCACGGTGGAGAGCCCGCCAACCACCAGCATGCACATGAAGATCGAGTTGTATTCAAAGGTGTAAATATCCGGCGAGATGAAGGTATGGAAGCTGGCGAAGAAGGCGCCGGCCACGCCAGTGTAAATGCCGCACAACACGAAGGCCATGACCTTGACCCGGGTGGAATTGAGACCCGACAGTTCGGTGGCCAACTGGTCGTCCCGCACCGCCTTGAAGGCCAGGCCGAAACGGGAGTCCTCAATGAGAACGGCGATACCGCTCAGCACCGCCACAAAGGCCAATGCCAGGTAAAACATGTTGAGGTTGTCGGTGAAGTCAATACCCCAGAAGGTAGGCCGCGGGATGTCCGGAACGCCCCACACCCCCTTGGTGAGGGACATCCAGTTCCGCAGAATATCCGTGACCACGATGATGAATCCCATGGACATCAGCGCCAGATAGGCGCCGCTGATGCGCAGGGTGGGAATACCGATGATCAGGGAGCAGAGGGCGCTGGTGAAGATGGCGAAGGGCAACGCCTGCCAAAAACGGAAGCCACAGTAGACGAACAGCAGAGCGCTGGTGTAGCTGGCGATGGCGAAGAACGCCACCGTACCCATGAACACCTGGCCGGCGAAGCCGAGGATGAAATTCAGCGCCAACACCAGCATCACGTTGATGCAAATATTGTTCAGAACAAAAACAGTATACATGTCGGTGGTAAACAACGGCACCAGCGCCAGCGCCAGGATGAAGACGCCTATGGACCAGTTGCGCACGGTTGACGATTGCAAGGGCCGACTCCTTTTTCTTGCCCGGTGAAATCAAGGGAAGGGACGGCCGTAAACCGACCGACCACGGCTGATGGCCCGGTCCCCTAGAGGCCACCGGTTTCGCGCCGTTTGCCGAGCAGGCCTTCCGGTTTGACGATCAGGAGGATGATGATAAAGAGGTAGGCGATGGCGTCCTTGTAGAGAGAAGAAACGTAGGCGGCGCCGAAGGTCTCCACCAGTCCCAAAAGCAGACCGCCGATCATCGCTCCGTAGACACTGGTGAAGGACCCGATGATACAGGCTCCAAAGCCCTTGAAGCCGATAAGCTGCAGGTACGGGTCGATAGAGAATACCGGCGCCACCAGCATACCGGCGATGCCGCCCAGTATGGAAGAATAGGCGAAGATCAGGGAGATGGACCGATCGGTATTGATACCCATCAGCGCGGCCGTGTCCTTGTCCACCGACACCGCGCGCATCACCTTGCCCGCCATGGTATTCTGAAACACCCAGTACTGGATGGCCAGGAGAAAGACGGTCATGGCGAAAATAAAAATGGTCTGGTGGAAAACAGCGATGCCGAAAATCGTGACCGAATCTTGACCAAACACGCCGCGGGTGCCTTGGGGATAGGGCGACCAGATGATCAGTGCCAGGTTACCGATCAGCATCCCCAACGCCACCAGACTCACCAGCAGGGTGCGGATATGGGCCCGCTTGAACGGGCGGTAGAACAGGCGCTCGCAGACCATGCCGAAGACGGCCATGGTGGCGAGGAGGATCGGGAATGACACCGCGAACGGGAGATTCAGGGAATTGGTCAGGAAAACCCCGTACACGTACCCGCCGATCATGACGAAACTGCCCTGAGCCAGATTGATGATGCCTACCGAATTGAAGAGAAAGCTGTAGCCCAGCGCGATCAATCCGTAGACGCAGCCGATGGCGAGACCCGACACCACCTGCTGCACAAAAACGGTCACGTTCATGCCTATTCCTTGTACGAGGAGCGCCGGGGCCTGCCTTACCGGCACGCCCGGCCGCGCCAGCGTGAGAGCGCCGACCGGCGAGACAGGAGGTCTTGACCGGGGAAATGCTTCGATTGCCGGGCCCGGCGGGTTGCGGCCACCGGGCCTGGCGGACGCGGGCTATTTACCGCTACCCTTAACGGTGGCGACCACTTCCTGCACCCCGTCCTTGCGGTAGACGACCATCAGGAGTTCGTGGATCATATTGCCGTCGGGCGATCCATTATAGGTGAGGCCGGTGGCGCCGGGATATTCCTTGATCTGGCGGTAGGCATCGCGAATCTTCTCCCGGTCGGTGGTGGTGCCGGCGTCCTTCATGGCCTGGGCGATGGTCATGATGCCGTCATAGCCGAGGGCGGCGAAGAAGTCCTGCGGCGGGATGTTGTGGAACGCCTCGAAATCGCGGTTGAATTTCTGGACCACCGGATTCGGGTTGTCGGGAATGTAGGTGCAGACCGCGTAAACCCCTTCCGACGACTCCAGAGCGACGTCGTAAAACGGTTTGGAAGCGCCGACGGAGGTGGTGAAGATAGTCACTTCCGGCATGAGCTGCCGCGCCTGCTTGGTGATCATGCCGATGGCGGGAACACCACAAAACAGGAGCATGGCGTTGGCACCCGACTGCTTGACCTGCAGCAGCTGCGACGTGAAGTCCTTGTCGTTCAAATTCATCGCTTCGTTGGCGACCAGCTCGACGCCTCGCGCCTTCAGGACATCCTGAAAACTGTCGCGGCCACCGATGCCAAACTGATCCGACTGGTAAATGCAGGCGAATTTATCCAGACCCAGCGTATCGATGGCATAGTTGGCGACCACCTCAACCGTGAGCAGGTCGTTTTCGCGCATCCGGTTGAGCCACGGGTTTTTCTCCGAATTCTCGTCCAGACTCGGCGCACTGCCCAGCCCGAGGTGAAGCACGCGGTTTTGCCGGGTCATGGGTTCCACGGCCAGCACCACCGAACTGGAATGGCATCCCATCAGGGCGATGATCTGGTCATTGAAAATCAGCCGCTGCGCCACGGTGCGGCCGGTGGAGGGCGAATGCTCGGAATCGAGCCATGACAATTCCACCTTGTTGCCCAGAATTCCGCCTTCTTCGTTCAGCAGATGCACCGCCAGCCGCGCGCCGGCTTCGATGGACTGACCAAAACCCACCTGCAAGGCCGCCATGCCGCCGATACGCACCGGTTCACCGGCCGCCACCACGCCTGCCAGAGCGCACACCGCCACTGCCAGCCAGAATCTCCTCACCATCATGCCGATCTCCTCCAGTAAAACCCAGCAAAAGTGGAGCACAAACCCACAGAACGGAAGCCGGAAACCGACACCGATTCCGTCGCTTTTTCACCTCCAACGGCTACAGGATCGTATTGTTTTCTCCCTGCAGCGTGAAAACCGGAGACAGCAAGCCGAGGGCGCTACTGGAAGAGTAGCGGGGCAGCGGAATGGGATAGATGAATGAACCACCGGGTAGTGCATGGTGCACTGGAAAATACAAAATTAATACTTCAAGGACCCAGAAGATACTACTGCCGCCGCTAAATATTGTCAACGATTTTTGCCGCCGTTGTTCCATCCCCCTTTCCTGACTGCTGGTAGGCGACTCGTGACGCCGAGTTATGGACCAACGGCATCAGATGCGATAATAAGGGAATACCGTATGCCAAAGGGAGGACGGTCGCGGTTCGGTTGTCGGTACGGTCCGGCTGAAGATGGTCACAGGTTCGGTTGTGGATGGCGACGGTTCGGTTGAGGACGGGTACGGATCGGTCGAGGCGTTGAAGCGAGGAACCTGTCAATTCCATGCCGTCCGACAGGCCGGTCCGCCCGCCGAACGGCGGAACCTGCCCCACCCTACCGGGGTTTATCGGGCCGATGGACCTCGGGAGGCTGGCAGTGGCCGGGCGCCTGGTTCCGCACCGTTGGTATCTGGCTGACCGTCACCGTTAGGCTTTGTTTTCGGCCGAGCCGGGAATTGGGCGGAAGGATCGGTGAAGTGGACCTCGAAAGATGGAAGGTCACACCGTATCCGACAGGGGACGCTCGTCGACGGGTTTGCCGTTGACCCCGGCGGCGGTTCCGCTCGTGCCGGCCAGTTTGGCATCCTCGATGAGCTCGGGATGGAACGTCGCGATCCGGGCCATGTCGATCATATTCTGGTAATGGGCGACGACGCCGGCATAGGCTTCGTCGGCGGTCCCCTGGGCCATCAGATCGATCAGGCGGGCGTGCTCGATCTGGGATGACCGCCGCCGTTCCTCCCGCTCCTGTCCTTCGCGGGTGATGCGGCGCATGCGGTGCATCTGATTGGAATAGATCTGGGTAAATACCCGGTTTTCCGGAAACGATACAATCGTGAGATGCAGTTGGTAGTCCAGGTCCACCAGGTCCGCCACCGCGGCAGTGGTGTCATTCAGGCGGTGTTGTTGCGCCACCACTTCTGCCATCTGCCGCAAGGCCGTCTGGCCGGCGGGGGTGTCCCGTGCCGCCACAATCAGCCGAGCGCAAAACCCTTCGATGGCGCAGCGGGTTTGGTAAATATCCATGATATCCTTATAGGTCAAGGCATGGATCCGGAACCCTTTGCTCGGCAATATATCGACCAAACCGTCGTGGTGGAGCCGTTGCAGGGCATCCCGGATCGGGGTCCGGGAAATGCCCAGCGCTTCCGCCACGCGGGTTTCCGAATACACCACCCCCGGCGTAAATTCGTTCCGGAGCACCATGTCCCGCAGGTGGTCGTAGGCTTGCTCCTGCAGGCGTTTGAAGGGCGGAAACATTGGCTTTCCATTTCTCGCAGTTGTCAGGGAATGACGGTAGGGGTCGAAGCCATCATCAACCGCGGCCGCCGCCGTACGCCATCCTCTCCTCGCAAAGATGGTTAGATACTTCACTTGGAAATAGTGTCCTCTGGCCGTCGTTACT
The DNA here is from genome assembly GCA_020861125.1 of Planctomycetota bacterium. Next base: position 16,394 of record JAJBSZ010000261.1, read on the forward strand.
ATACTGCATACCGGTTAGGGCGGCAATACCATACCCGAACAAGCGTTTATCCCTAGACCGTTTTTCCTAATTCCTTATATCTCTTGAAATTGCAATTGCGCACCTCTCTTCTTTCTGGTCCAAAAAGTATCGAATTAAAGGTATATTCCCTCAAAAATTACAAAAAAACCGGAAGTAACATTTGACAGGTATACCGGTATACTGTATGTTATAGACATACTTCAAACCATTCTCGACCAGTT
>JAJBSZ010000186.1 GCA_020861125.1 Planctomycetota bacterium
GGTCGGTATAGTGCAGCAGGTCGCCCGTTTCGGTATAGACGTACCGGTATCCCTCAGTTGGTTTCGCCGCCATGTAGTCGTCGAGGTCCGTTACCCATACGGGGATGGATTGGAAAACTGTATTGTAGTTTTCGTCATACTCGTAAAACACGCCGGACCACCGCTCATCGTCCACCCGCTCCACCACGCACCGGGTAAAGCCGTCATCGCCACGCAGGTAGCGTTTCTCCTGACCCTCCGGTCCCCATACGGCCAGGAGGAGATTGCTGGCGGAAAACTCCCGCCGCCATTCCGCCCACACCCCGTCGGCAATCTTCTGCCGCCGCACAACGGCGTTACCCCGATCATCGTGCTCGTACTCCACCACCCCGCCGACGGTGTTTTCCTCGCGGACAAGACGACCGAGGCTGTTGTAGGTCTTCGTGAGGCCGGATGCCGTCACCTCCTGCCGTAACCCCGATCCAGGATCGTTTTCCTCGCCGGCGGCACGGAAGGTGAGCAGCAGGGTGAACAGGAGGAACCAACGGATGATGGTGCGGTGTTTGGTAGGCATTTCGAAGATTTCCCTCACATTCAGCCGGTATCAGTCCCGTTGCGCATATAACCAACGCAGCTCGTTCTCGCCCTGGATGTATTCGCGGGCGTGGACCTTGCTGAACTTGTCACGAACAACTGCCGGAAATCGTTGAGACAAGTAACCGCGGCGTCGAAGTCGCCGATGTTCCGCGCCCGGGTATAGCCGTCGGTGATCCGGACGCGGTGATATTCGATATAATCCTGGATTCGAGAATCACCTTGTCGATATCCTCGAACGGAAACGGCAAATCGAGCGGACTGACCTCATAGGGGATGCAGCTTTTCAAACGTTTCATTGCTGCTATGGCAGAGAAGGCATTCCGCAGATCGAGAGTTTTGGAACGGTAGCAGAGCATGGCCTGGCGGTAATACATCAGCGCCTTTTCCTGGTTATCGACGGGAATGACATCCTCGGGAAGCGCGAGGCTACGCCAGTCCATGAGGTTGTCGGAAAAGATGGGATCCTCCTCCCCTTCCAGGCTGTCGAACAGCCGACGCCGTTCGTCCTCCACCGGAGGCCTGGAAAGGTGGTACACGGCGGTGGAACCGAGAAGAAGGACCAGGACGAAGAGGGTGACGATGTCTGGCTCCATCCACCAGGGACGGCCGCTTCCGGCTCTCCGTCGGATTTTGTGGTAGGCGAATTCGCTGTCGCCGATGCGCACCTTGTCGCCGGGAGCGAGAAAATGGCCATGGGTTATCAGGGAACCATTCACATACACGCCACTCACGCTGTCCATGTCGAAGATGATCATCCGTTGACCGTCGAAATGGATATTGGCGTGAATGGCCGAGACACCGTAATCATCGGGGATGCCGATGTCGGCTCCGCTTTCCGCCCGGCCCGCTGGTATACGTCCCGGCCAACTCGGCCACCATGCTCAAGCGTGACCTGGCGAAGTCCGGCATCCCGGTTTTGACCCCGGCGGGCAAGCTTGACTTCCATGCGCTACGTACTGCATACATCAATTTTATTCTGGATGTGTCGCCGGACATTAAAACAGCGCAGGAACTGGCAAGGCATGAATCGGCGAATATGACCTTGAATGTTTACGGACGAGCGAAAAAGGATCGGTGCCGAGCAGCGGTGGAATCGGTCGGAAGTCTGGTTTTCCAGGGCGAAGACGGACGGAATGTAGACATATGCGGACAGCAAAAGTGGCCATTATTTGCCCATGCACCAGAAAATGCCGAGCCAGAAAAAGCTATAACCCCCGATGCCATCGGGGGTTATAAGCAAAATAACTTGGTGCGGAAGAGAGGACTTGAACCTCCATGACCTTGCGGTCACTTGGCCCTCAACCAAGCGCGTCTGCCATTCCGCCACTTCCGCAATAATCGTTCCGAGGACTACCCTATTGTAGAGGGATTGGCGGTCTTGTCAAGGTGTTTGGAAAATTCGCTCACCATTTCGAGGTTGAAACCGACAAAAAGCTGTTTGGAACGCCAATCCATGGAACGGTTGAGGTTACATAAGAACCGGACGTTCGCCGAATCCCCCGGCATCTTCCGCTTCCAGCTCGTCAACCATCAATTCCACCGCCCCGATGATCTTGGAGAGGGGCGACACGGAATATAATCCGGCGCCGGTTCCAGGGCCGTTCCCCAACGACACCGAATCCAACGCATAAAAAGGGGACGGTCCGCTCGTTCCCCCCGGACGATTCGCGGACCGACCCAATTCCCCCATCGCATACGCGGCGACCATTGGTCGTATTACCATGTATTCCCTCCCCCAGCCTGACGTTCCTCCGCCGCTGCCATCGTTACTGGACCGGCCGTCGTTTTCCCCAAAACAACGGCCGACCCTTCCCCATTGCCCCGTCTCCCTTGCACGGCCACCGAATGGTGCTGGTGGCGTTGGTATTCAAATGCCGAAAATGGTCCGCGCCGCCTTCTGCCGCAGCGCTTCGTATCCTTCGGAGCCTAC
>JAJBSZ010000030.1 GCA_020861125.1 Planctomycetota bacterium
CTGTTACCACACGGCGGGCAAATAATGCGCAATCGGACGTTGACAAACGGAAATCATGGCTTATAGTTCAAGACATCAGACAAGATTCCCGATCCCAAACGCGTCGCCCGAGGGTTTTTCGTACACGCTGCCCGTTCGCTTTCCCTGCACTTGCCGTCCGCCCGGCGTTGGCCCCAAGGCGACGGCGGTGCGGTTCCCGGTACCGGTGGTACCCGTACGGCGCCAGCGTTCCCCACTTACGTTGAAAACGCATCGTGTATGCGTTGTTAAGGTACGTTGTCCGTTAACGGAGGAAAAGGCATGAGGAAAACCGTCTTCTACGGGGTAGCAATCGCGTGTCTCCTGGCATGTTCCAGCTTTGCCGGAGAAAAGGTGTGGCCCAAGGGAACGCCCACCGTTTTTGTCGGCTTCGGCGCTGGCGGCGGTACCGATACCGCCATCCGGCCGCTGATCGTGAAAATGCAGGAGCATATCGGCGAGACCATCAATGTCGTGAACATGCCGGGTGCTTCCAGCGCGGTTGCCGCCGCCCACGTCATGAACCAGCCCAACGACGGCTACAGCATCTTTGGCACCGGCACCGGCTGTTATGCCGGCTTTGTGGTCAATGAAACCGCTCCCGAGGCGGCGCCGTGGGCCTGGGAGTTTTTCCTGCCCTTCCAGGGTCCGGCCGCCATGGTGGTGAATCCGGAAAAATCCGGCATCAACAGCGTCGAAGACGCCATCAAGGCACTGAAGGACGGCACCGCCAGCGTCGGCCTGTCCGGTTTCGGCGCCGGCATCCATATCATCGCCGAAGCCTTTGCCGACATCGCCGACGTCGGCAATGTCAATTACGTCACCTTCGATTCCTGCCGCAGCACCACCGTCGGTGTCATGGCGGGCGAAGTGGAAATCGGCTTCATCACCTTCTCCGCCGGCATCGATTTCGCCAAGTCCGGCGACGTTACCGTGCTGTTCCTCAATCAGGCCACGCCCATGCAGCTGAGCGATACCGTCACCGCGCCGTCCATCGTCGACGCCTTCCCCGCCGGCAAGGACCTTGCCCATGCTGGCCGAAGCCTGGGGCCTGCACATTCGCCGCGATGCGCCGCCGGAAATCATCGAAAAACTGCGGGAAGCGTTCCTGTGGGCCTGCCAGCAGGATGAGCTCAAGAAATTTGCCGAGGACAACGCCCTGAACCTGGTGGGCTACACCGGCGAGGACGCGGCGAAGATGGCCGACTACCAATATTCGGCCTACGCCTACATCTTGTACAAGGCCGGTCTGGCCGAACTCAATCCGGAAGAGGTCGGGATCGTCAAGGTAGCCGATTGGGATTGGGAAAAACGCAAGGGAGAGTACGGCTTCTAATACGGCAGCTAGCCACGGTGGGTCCGGCAGGTGGCCATAGCCCCTGCCGGCCGCCTTTTTCCCTTCCGGCCGGAGACGATTACCCGGCCGATTTGTAAAGGTGGTCTATGGAAAAAAAAGAAAAACTGGCAGGGATGGATCTCCTGAGCGCCGTGGTGCTGATCGCCCTGGGAATCTATATTTGCAGGGCATCCTTGGCCATGCGGGTCTACCGGACCCTGATCATCTCGCCCGGCCTGTTTCCCCTGATTCTCGGTGGTATTTTCGTCGTCTGCGGCTGTGTTCTGTCCATAATGGCGTGGAAACGGGGCGGATTCCGCGACGTTGGTCGCCTGATTTCCCTCCGGCACATCACCGCAATCCTCCGGTCCCCGAATTTCAAACGGGGCGCAGTGGTGTTTACCCTGATTATCCTCTACGTGGGGCTCTTCGGCAATTCCGTCCTCGGACGCCTGAACACCTTTTTCAATTGGGGTGACAAGATCATCCCCATCAACACCAGCTTCATGCTGCTCACCACCGCCTACCTCAGCGCCACCTTCATCTACCTGAAGGCGATGAAGTGGCAGAATGCCGTGGCGGTGTCGTTGTGCGCGGCGGTCATCGTCTTCTATTCCTTCAACCAGGGCTTCGGCATCCCGTTTCCGTAACCCCCGCCGTCCCCGACGCCCGCGACTGCCGCCGAACGCCGGCGGTGGGCACCGGACCCGACAGGAGAGTGCAGCATGGGAAGTTTGTTTGACAGTATTGCCAATTACGTGGGATTGATGGGCGAAGCCGTCGGCATTATCGTCGACCCGAAAATCCTCTTGACCATCTTCGGCGGCAGCGTCATGGGTCTGCTCGTCGGCGTCATCCCCGGCCTTACCGCCACCATGGCGCTGGCCCTCCTTATCAACGTTTCCTACGGTATGGAACTCAATTCCGCCATCGCCTTTCTGTTGGCGGTGTACGTCGGCTCCACCACCGGCGGCCTGTGTTCCGCCATCATGATGAATATCCCGGGAACGCCGGCCGCTGCCGCCACCGCCATCGATGGCTTCCAGATGGCCAAGAAGGGACTGGGCGGCAAAGCCATCGGCACCGGCTATATCGCCTCCTTCATGGGCACCATTCTCAGTACGATCATCATGCTGACCATGGCGCCGCTCATCTATCTCATCGCCCTGAAGTTCGGGCACTGGGAAATGTTCCTGCTTGCCCTGTTCGGCATCGTGATCTGCGGATCCCTCTCCACCGACATGGACCCCCTGAAAGGCTGGATCGTCGGGTTTCTCGGTTTTTTCATCGCCATGATCGGCATGGAACCCATCTACGCCTACAAGCGATTCACCTTCGATTCCCTGCAGCTCATGGGCGGCATTCCCCTCATCCCGGCCATGATCGGCGTCTTCGGCATCTCCGAAGTCCTGACCGTCCTGCAGGAAAGCATCCCCTACAAAATTGACGGCAAGGTGGGAAAGATCCTCCCCACCACTAAGGAATTCACGCCGCTGATCATCCCCACTATCCGCTCGAGCGTCATCGGTACCGTCGTCGGCGCCGTTCCGGGCGCTGGTGAAGATATCGGCGCCTGGATGTCCTACGACATTGGCCGCCGGCGATCCAAGCATCCGGAACTGTTTGGCAAGGGCTGTCTGGAGGGGGTCATCTGTCCCGAGGTGGCCAACAACGCCGTGATCGGCGGCGCCATGATACCCATGCTGACCCTGGCCATCCCCGGCAGCGCGCCCAATGCGCTGATGCTCGCCGCCATGCAGCTGCACGGCATCCGCCCCGGTCCGACCCTCAATACCGAAACTCCCGGGTTGCTGCCCTACGTCGGTATCACCCTGTTCGTGGCTTCCCTGGCCATGCTATTCTGGGGCCTGACCCTCGCCCGGCCCATGGTGGCGATCCTGAAAATCAAACGGGAGATCCTGCTGCCGCTGGTGGTGCCGCTGACCCTGATCGGCGCCTACGCGGCCGAAGCGCGGGTTTTCAACGTGCACATCATGCTGGGCTTTGGTATTCTCGGCTATATCCTCCGCCGGCTCGACTATCCGCTGGCACCGCTGGTTCTCGGGATCATCCTGGGTCCCTTGGCGGACGTCAGCTTCCGCCGTGCCCTGATGCAGAGCCGCGGCGAATTGCTGCCGCTTCTCAGCCGGCCCATCGGCATAATCCTCATGATCTGCGTGGCCGTCATCATCTGGGCCGGCGTCAAACGGTTCATCCAGTATTACAGTCCGAAACATACCACGCTGATGTCGGAAATAATGGAAGACGTGGAAAAAAGCCATGGAGGCGAACAGTAGGCCTTCCGTCCCGAAAGGCGCTCCTGTGGAATAAAAAAAACCGTCTCTCGTGAGACGGTTTTTTTGCCACTGGAGGCGGGATGCCGATTTCCGTTCCGCAAGGAAGGAGTTTTCGCCAGAAAGGCCCCATTACGGCGGGTAGGCTCCGGTCCATCGTCCAACGAAAGCCCCCTGGTACTCCGGTTTTAGGTTGCCGCACCTCCGCGCCAACGGCGTCAATTGAACTCTCTCGCACCCTATTTTTGCTCCATTACCGCCGGATCAAAAACTTGCTGCCGAGCCACTTCCTTGCTGGACACGGGTTGGCGTTACCCTACAACTGTACTACTAGCGCCCGAACGCCGCCACCGCGGAAACCAAGCGTTGGAATCGGGAGTACGTGCCGATATTGATCCTTGGGCGTTTGGTGTGCTATAACGGAGTACTAAAAAAAACCGTCTCCAACGAGACGGTTTTTTTATGGTTTGTAGTATGCTATCGTTATTTGGTTTCTGGATCCGCAGCGGGTTCGCTGGGTTCACTGCCCTTTTCGGCAGCTTCCCCTTCGGCCACCGGCCCGGAATCCGGTCCGGTTGCTTCGGTGGTACCGGCGGCCTCCGGCGCACCAGCGGTAGCGTCCGGATCAACCACGGTGGGGAGAAGCTCGGGGTCGTCGATCCCGCCGGTGCTGGCGGCACCAGAGGCGTTGGCGGTATCAGCCACCACCGCCGCCCGGGGCGCAGCCGCCTGTTCCTTGGCAGCGGGGGCGCCGCCCTCAACCAGTTCAAACAGGACCTGGGCAGCACCGTCGCCCACCCGGCACTTGGAGAGGTGCAGGATACGGGTATAGCCGCCCGGACGTTCCTTGTAGCGCACGCCCAAGTCCTCAAACAGGGACCGAACCAGGGCGGGATCATGCAGGAGACGAATGGCGCGGCGGCGGGCGGCAAGATCGTCCGGTCCGCGTTTGGCCAGGGTGATCAGCTTTTCGGCGAAGGGTCGGGCCTCCTTTGCCTTGGCCGGCGTGGTGATGATGCGGCCGTGGCGGAAGAGCGCGGCCACCAGATTGCGGTACATGGCTTTGCGGTGGCTGGAGGTGCGGCTGAGTCTGCGTCCGCGTTTCATATGTCTCATGGCGAAATCCAATCAAGATAAAACGTTCTAACGAATGCGGCAACCGGCGACGACGAAGGGTAGTTAGACGTCGGTCATGCCGAAAGACAGGCCCTGCTCGATAAGCTTCTGCTTGATTTCCTTGAGGCTGGTTTTGCCGAAGTTGCGGACTTGAAGCATATCTTGTTCCTGGCGCGTGACCAGATCCCGGATGGTCTTGATCCCTTCGGCGGCGAGACAGTTGGCCGCCCGCACCGAAGGTTCGAGCACCGAAACCGGCTGGGCCAGCTTTTCCGCCAGGGCCGAATTGTCCGAACTCTCCTTTTCGACCTCGATATGGACATCGGCATCACCACCCGCCGACGTGGTCGCCTCACTACCCAGTTCAAAATACTTAACGAATGGGTTGAGGTGTTTGCGGAGAATGGTGGCGGCCTCGATGAGGGCCTGTTCCGGACGGATGGTGCCGTCGGTCCAGATTTCGATGATCAGCCGGTCGTAGTCGGTCACCTTGGAAACACGGGTCTCCACCACCCGCCAACGGGAGCGGCGGACGGGCGAAAACGAGGCATCCAGAGGAATGACGCCGATGGTATCGCCGGTTTTCCAGGAAAAGTCCTCGGTACGGACGTACCCCCTGCCTTTGCGGAACTCCACCTCGGCCTTGAAGACGGTATTGGCGCCTTCGACGGTGGCAATGTGCAGGTCCTTGTTCACGATCTCCACACCCATGGGAGCGGTGAAATCTCCGGCGGTGACGGGACCGGGACCGGTTTTCTCGATGCGGAGAATTTCCGGCTGATCGCCTTCGTAGGCAACCAGCATTTCCTTGACGTTGAGGGCGATGTCAATGACATCTTCGACAATGCCGGGAATGGCGGCGAACTCGTGCATGGCACCGTCAAGCCGCAAAGACACCGGCGCAACACCTTCCAGAGAACTCAGCAAAACGCGGCGCAGGGAGTTGCCAATGGTGACGCCGAAGCCGCGTTCAAACGGTTCGATAGTGAATTTTCCATAGGTATCGGTGGCGCTTTCGCCATCCATGACCACGCGCGTCGGAAGTTCGAAACTCTTCCAGCGAATGCGCATATTTTCATCTCCTGGTACCGGCGGCGGGCTTCCGGGCCGTAGGCCCCATACGCGACAACCACCGGAAGGGAATAGTATGTATCTCACCCGATACGGGACTCGCACCCGGCGACCGACCGGCGTTAGACCCGGTGGCGTTTGCGGGGGCGGCAGCCGTTATGGGGCAGCGGGGTGACATCTTCGATGGCCTTGATGGCGACACCGGCGGACTGCAGGCCGCGGATGGCGCTTTCGCGACCGCCGCCCGGCCCCTTCACCAGCACTTCCATCTCGCGCATGCCCATCTTCAGCGCCTTTTCGGCAGCCGCTTCGGCCGTCTTCTGGGCAGCGAAGGGGGTGGACTTGCGGCTGTTCTGGAAGCCGGAGGTACCGGCCGAGGCCCAGACCAGGGTATTCCCGTATATATCGGTGATGGTGATAATGGTGTTGTTGAAGGTGGCCTTGACGTGGGCGACCCCCTTGGCCACCGACTTCTTGACCTTCTTTTTGCGATACCGTTTCGCCATGCCAAATCTCCCTTAAGGACCCGGGCACTACGCGGCCTGTCCCGATCAGGGAACACTCCGCCTGCGTGCCGCGAGACCGTCGAATATCGTTACGCCGCCGCTCGGTTAGCGCATTGCCTTCACGGACTTCTTCACCGCCACCGTCTTTTTCTTGCCCTTACGGGTGCGGGCATTGGTGCGGGTGCGCTGGCCACGAACCGGCAGGCCGCGGCCGTGGCGGATACCCCGATAACAGCCGATCTTTTTCAAGCGCTGTAAGTTCTGCGCCACCTGGCGGCGCAGCTGGCCTTCCACGACAAAGGACTTGTCGAGAAGTGCGGTGATGCGGCCGAGTTCGTCGTCGGTGAGATTCTTGGCCCGGGTGCCCGGGGCGATTCCCACTTCCTGGACGATCTTCTTGGCGGTGGTGGGACCAACGCCGTAGAGATAGGTAAGAGCGATTTCAACCAGCTTGTCATTCGGAATGTCAACACCAAGAATTCTCGGCACCGTGCGCCTCCTAAATTCAAAAACCAAAAGCCTCGCGGCCTGGGACCACGTTCGTTAGCCCTGCCGCATTTTGTGGCGGGGATTGACCTTGCAAATGATACGCAAAACGCCCTTGCGGCGAATCATCTTGCAGTTTTCGCAGCGCTTGCGAATGGACGGGGTGACCTTCATTGCATTACTCCTTTGTTCCGACGCGTATGTTCGCTTCCTGCCCGTTTCGTAACCCGCCAACGCGCAAGAAATGAGTGATTAACCGCGGTAGGTTATCCGGCCGCGCTTGAGATCGTAGGGCGACAGCTCCACCGTCACCTTGTCGCCAGGGAGGATACGGATGAAGTTCTGCCGCATCTTGCCGCTAATATGGGCGAGGACAATGTGACCGGATTCGAGTTCGACACGGAACTGCGCGTTGGGCAAGGCCTCACGCACCGTCGCCTGCACGCTGATCGAATCCTCTCTTGCCATAAGGTTATAACTCCGTCAAAATAAGGGGACCGTTGTCGGTCACCGCCACCGAATGCTCAAAATGGGCCGACCAGCTGCGGTCCTTGGTATACACGGTCCAGCCGTCGCGGCGATCCACCAGCACTTCGGAGGCGCCGATATTTACCATCGGTTCGATGGCCAGCACCATGCCGGTGCGCAATTGGCAGTCCGGGAAGGAGCCTTCCAGTCGTTCTCGGGGTCCGCAGACATAATTCGGAATCTGCGGCGCCTCGTGCATGTTCCGGCCGATGCCGTGGCCGACAAACTGCTTGACCACCGACATGCCGTTTTTTTCCACCTCTCGCTGCACCGCCGCCGAAACATCTCGGAGGTGCTTGCCCGGTTTGGCGTTGTCGATGGCACGGCACAACGAATTCTCGGTAACCTCAAGCAACCGCTTGACTTTCCGTCCCACCGATCCCACCGGATAGGTCCGGGCGGCGTCGCCGCACCAGCCATCGAGATGCACGCCGATGTCGACGGAAATGATATCGCCTTCTCGGAGTTCCCGCTCGCCGGGAATACCGTGCACCACCTGTTCGTTCACCGACGCGCAGATCGACGCCGGAAACGCCGGATACAGCGGGTTGTGCGAAGGGTACCCCTTGAAGGTAGGCGTTCCACCCGCCTCCAGTATCACCGCCTCTACCGCTTTGTCAAGTTCTTTGGTGGTGACGCCGGGCGCCACCAGCTCGCCAACCACCGCCAGGGCCTTAGCCACGATCCTCCCGGCTTCCCGCATTTTCGCGATGTCCGCCGGGGTTTTCAGGATGATTTTCTCAGCCATGGTCAGCCGTTTGCTAGCGGCGGCCCTTGATTCTGCCGCCGGCGATGCCGAATCCTTCGTAATTGCGCATCAGGAGGTAACTCTCCACCTTCTGCACCACATCGAGCGCCACGCCGACCACGATGAGAAGGCCGGTACCACCCAGCAACCCGCTGATGTCATAACCGACATTCAATGCCTGGCTGATGAACTGCGGGATCACCGCGATAATGGCAAGGAAGGCGCCGCCCGCCAGGGCAATCCGATTCATTATCTTCCCCAGATGCTCGGCCGTGCGCTTGCCCGGACGAATACCCGGAATGTACATGCCGCCCTGTTTCAGGTTGTCGGCCATTTCATTGGGGTTGAACTGAATGGCGGTATAAAAATAGCAGAAGAAAATAATCAACAAAACATAGCAGACCGTGTACCAAAAGGATCCCGGACTCATGAATACGCCGTAGCCGCCGAGAACCACGCCCGCCGCTCCCGCCACCACCTGCATGATCGCCTGGCCGAAGATGATGGGAATCACGTTGGCCTGGTTGACCTTGAGCGGCAGGAACTGGCGCTGGCCACCGTAGGTCTTGCGGCCGCGCACCGCCTTGGCCTGCATAACAGGTACCCGCCGGGTGCCCAGGGTGATCATCACCACCGCCAGGGTCATGGCAACGAACAACACCAGAAGCAGCACCACCTCGCCCAAACTGACCGACGACGTACTGCTGGCCGCGCCCGATACCAGGTTACCGATGGCCGTGGGTATCCGCGAAAGGATCCCGGCCATGATGATGAGGGAAATGCCGTTGCCGATGCCGAATTCGTCGATCTGCTCCCCCAACCACATCAAAAACATGGTGCCGACGGTCAGGGAGAGGACAATATAGAGGAAAAACTCCCACGGCGCGACACCGGGAGCGATAAAGGAACCAACATCGCTGGTGCCAGATGCCCGTATCATGCCGAAGGCCAGCATCGATGCCTGGATAACACAAAGGGCGACGGTGGAAGCGCGCACGTACTGGTTGATTCTCTTCCGGCCGGTGGCGCCTTCATGGGCCAGCCGCGAAAGGGCCGGGATGATCGCCGTCAACAGCTGGAAGATGATGGAAGCGGTGATGTAGGGCATGATGCCAAGGCCAAACACCGCCATGGACGACAAGGCGCCGCCGGTAAGCATATCGGCCATACTCAGGACGGCTCCCACCGTTCCCTGGGCGCTGGCGACGTAGTCGGTAATGGCCCTGACGTTGACGCCAGGCGTGGGGATAAAAGACCCCAGCCGGAAGACGATCAGCATCAGAAAAGTGAAGCCAAGCTTGTTGCGCAGCTCCCTGACGTTGAGAATTTTTGACAGAATATCAAACATGTAGGCCCATCCCGCGGGGATGCAAGAAAAAGAACTACTCGGCGGCGGCGTCCTTGATCTTGCCCGCCTTCTGCGTGACCGGTATCAATTCCACCGTGCCGCCGGCCTTTTCGATCTTTTCCCGGGCCGTCTTGGAGACGGCATTGGCCTTGACGGTGAGCTTTTTCGCGAGGTCGCCATGGCCCAGCACCTTGACCAGATCGCCCCGACGGATACCGAAGCCCTTATCCCGCAGGGTCTTCACCTCGACGACGTCGCCATCAGCGAAGTGTTTATCCAGCCAATCCAGGTTAACCGGGAGATAGGTGGTGGTGTGGACAGCATTGTTGAAGCCGACCTTGGGCAGGCGCTCCTTAAGCTGGGTTTGTCCGCCGACGAAACCACGCAGATAGTTGGCGCCGGTACGAGCGCCCAAGCCCTTCTGCCCGCGTCCGGCGGTCTTGCCATGACCGGACCCGGCGCCGCGCCCGACTCTCTTTTTGCGCTTATGCGCCTTCACCTTATTGAACACATCGGTAAGATTCATGTGGATATTCCTCAACATCGCCGCTATTGCGGACCGTTCCGCACGGCGTGCCAGTAAAAGAGTCGCTGCCGTTATTCGGCAGCAGCCGGTCCGACGGATTCGCCAGCATCGGCTGAAGCCGGAGCATCGGACGCGGGAGCGGGAGCGGCCGGCGCGGCGGAAGCGGCCGGAGCCGGAGCGGCAGCAGCCGATACCGGGGCTGCCGGAGCTGAATTAGTCGCCGGGGCGGCCGGAGCCGGAGCAGCGGGCTGGGCCGAACCCCGGGGCACCACATGGAGCTCGACGCCGCGCAGGCTTTCGGTCATTTCCTTGCTCCGCAGCTTTTCCAGCGCGTCCATGACCGCCTTGACCACGTTCCGGGTGTTGGTGGAGCCGTAGACCTTGGTCAGCACGTTGGTGAGACCGCCAGCCTCGAGAATCGCCTTGACGGCGGTGCCGGCGATAACGCCGGTACCGGGCATGGCCGGAATCATCACCACCTCCGAGGCGCCAAAACGGCCCCGGACCTCGTGGGGAATGGAACCGCCGGCGGTAATGGTAAAACGCTTCAGGGAGCGGCGTCCGGCCTTGATCGCCTTCTGGAAGGCGCCCGGAACTTCCTTGGCCTTACCGTAGCCGATGCCGACCCGGCCCTTGCCGTCGCCAACGCAGACCAGGGAGCCGAAGCTCAGGCGGCGGCCACCCTTGACCGTGGCGGAACAGCGGTAAACACTGATCAGCGTTTCCTGGAACTCCCGTTCCCTGGGCTCGTCGCGGTCCCTGCGTCCGCGCCCGCGCCGCATGGTGTCGCCGCGACCGCGTCCGCCGCGACCGCCGGCCGCGCCGCCCTCACCGGGACCGCCCACCCGCGTGCCGCCTCGGGCCCTGCGGGGACCGCCCTGATCCGTGGGAGCGCCACCACCTGCCACCTTGTTCTCGCCGTTCTCAGCCATGCCGCTGACTCCTCTATCAACCTTTAATTCCTGTATGGTTAGAATTTCAAGCCGCCTTTGCGGGCCGCTTCGGCCAGGGCTTTGACCCGGCCGTGGTACTGGCGTCCGCCCTTGTCGAAAACCACGGTCTCGATGCCGGCCGCCTTGGCCTTTTCGGCCGCGAGGGTTCCCAACGCTTCCGCCGCCTTGGCGTTGCCGCCGTATCCGTCCTTGCCCGGGAAATCCTTGGACTGAGTGGACACCGCGACCAGGGTGCGTCCAGCCACGTCATCGATGAACTGAACGGAGATGTTCCGCAGGCTGCGGTACACGGCCAGCCGCGGCCGCTCCGCCGTACCGGTGATCTTCCGCCGGGACCGGTTGTGACGGCGGCGCAGATCGTAGCGTTTCTTGAGAATGCGTTCCATTGCCTTGTTCTCCCGGGCGCAGCGGACACCCGCGCCCTTGTCGGTATAAATGGTTTACTTGCCAGCGCCGAAGGACTTGCCCTCGAGGCGACGCACGTGCTCGTCGGTGAAGCGGATGCCCTTACCCTGGTAGAGGTCCGGCGGGCGGACGCGGCGGATCTGGGCGCAGACTTCGCCGACCAGCTGCTTGTCGATGCCGCGGACGATGAAATCCATGTATTCGCGGCTGGTGGCTTTAGGAATTTCGATCTCGATGCCGGCGGGGATCGGATAGTCGACGGGGTGGGCGAAACCGGCGACGATGGAGAAGGTCTTACCCTTGAGTTCCACCCGGTAGCCGGTGCCGACGATGCGCATCCGCTTTTCATAGCCCTGGGTGACCCCGACCACCATGTTCTGGATCAGGGCACGGTACAGGCCATGCAGGGCGCGATGCTGCTTGGAATCGGAATCGCGGGTCACCAGCACCTCCTGGTCGGCCACGTTGATCTTGACCCCAGGAACCAGCTTCTGACGGAGCTCGCCCTTGGGCCCCTTGACGACGATTTCCTCGGCGGGGACCTGGACGGTCACTCCCGACGGAACCGCAACCGGTTTTTTTCCTACGCGCGACATGTATTTATCCTAACTGGCAGAATTACCTGAAAGCACGAATCGGCCACGGGCGCACACCCGCCGGGACCAACCACGCCCTGTCAGCGATTAGTAGACTGTGCACAAAACCTCGCCGCCGACCTTCCGCTCACGGCACTCGCGGTCCGAGAGCACGCCCTGGTTGGTGGAGACGACGGCGACGCCCTGCCCGCTCAAAACCACCGGGATATCCTCGTAACCCCGATAGACCCGGCAGCCGGGTTTGGAGGTGCGGGTTATGGAGCGGATAACCTTTTCGCCCTCGGGCCCGTACTTGAGCTGCAGCCGAAGCTCGTTCTGCAGCGGCCGCTCGACGATGTCGTAGCCCTTGATAAAGCCCTCGCGCTTCAGGACTTCGGCGATGTTGATCTTGATGGCGGTGGACGGCATGCTGACTTCGTTCCACATCAGGGCGTTGGCGTTGCGGATGCGGGTCAACATATCAGCCACGGGATCGGTCATGCTCATACCGCAGTATCCTTATTGCTATGAAAAAACAGGAAAGGCGTATCGTGGAAGCCCGGTTTTACCAGCTCGACTTGCGCATGCCCGGAATCTCACCCTTGTTGGCGAGGTTACGCAGGCAGATGCGGCAGATGCTGAACTTCTTGTACACGCCGCGGGCCCGACCGCAGAGCTTGCACCGCGAATAGGCGCGGGTCTGGAACTTCGGGGGGCGGTTGGACTTTACGATCCATGAGGTTTTCGCCACAGTTATTCTCCAGATTCTCTGACGCCTATTCGGCGAAAGGCATTCCCATCATTTTCAAAAACTTATAGCTCTCGTCGCGGCCGGTGGAGTTCTTGATGACGAAGGTCACGTCCATGCCGAAAGGATGCACCAGCCGGTCGGCGTCGACTTCCGGGAAGATGGTCACTTCCTCGATGCCGAGCGAGTAGTTGCCGGACTTGTCGAACGCCTTCTTCGACACCCCGCGGAAGTCGCGGATGCGCGGGATGGCGGTGGAAATGAGCCGATCCATAAACTCGTACATGGTGTTACCGCGCAGGGTGACCCGGCAGCCGATCTTGTAGCCCTGGCGCAGCCGGAAGTTCGATACCGACACCCGGGCCTTGGTGACGACCGCCGCCTGGCCGGCAATGGTGGTCATGGTCTTGACGCCTTCCTCGAGGATCTTGGAATCGTCGATGGCCTTACCGATACCCATGTTGAGACAAATTTTTTCCAGCCGGGGCAGGGAGTGGGGGTTCTTCCGGCCAAAATCATTCTGCATGGCCGGCAGCACTTCCTTCCGGTACTTCTCCAAAAGACGAGCCTGCATAGTTCTCTATCCTTATCCTCGCGTCGATTCCGACCGACGCTTCCGGTGCATACCGCTTCGGATGTTAGTCACGTTCCAGGATGTCGCCGCCGCACTTCTTGCAGACGCGGACGCGACGGGTCTTGACCTTGCCGCCCTCGCGTTCCTGCTTTTCAGAGCGAACGCCGATGCGGGTGGCCTCATCGCACTTCGGGCAGACCAGCATCAGGTTGGACAGGGGCACGAAGGCCTCCTTCTGGATGCGGCCGCCGCCCGGCTTGTTCGGATCTTTCGACAGGGGCAGATGGCGGTAGACCATCTTGACGCCCTGGACCTTGGCCCGGTTCTTGACCCGGTCGATCTCCAATACCTTGCCGCGCTTGCCGCGTTCGGCGCCGCTATCGGCCTTGATCTTGCCGCTGTCGCCGCCGGCGGTCACCTGAACGATGTCATTTTTGCGAATACGGGTCTTGACAGTTGGTTCCATGGTTGTTCCTCTTTCGCTCCGCCCGTTCAGACGACTTCCGGGGCCAGCGATACAATTTTCATGAAGTTGGCCTGGCGCAGCTCGCGGGCTACCGGTCCGAAGATGCGGGTGCCGCGCGGATTCTTGTCGGCGTCAACCAGCACCACCGCGTTGGAATCGAAGCGGATGGAGGTGCCATCGGGGCGCTTGACCGCCTTCTTGGTCCGGACAACCACGCCCTTGGCCACGGTCCCGGCCTTGAGGTCACTGCCCGGAACAGCCTTCTTGACGGTGACCACCACGATGTCCCCGAGGGAAGCGTAGCGGCGGCGGGTGGAACCCAGCACCTTGATGCACATGGCCTGCTTGGCGCCGGTGTTGTCGGCCACATCCAACATTGTCTGCATCTGAATCACGGATATAACCTCCGGGTGCCCGGTTCGGCCGTTCACCCTCACAAATGGGCCAGTTTATTCCACGCGTCGCAGTACTTTCACGAGGCGCCAGTTCTTGGTTTTCGACAGCTTGCGGGTTTCCATCATCTCGACAAAGTCGCCGGGACGGGCTTCGCCCTTTTCATCGTGGACGACGTAGTGTTTGGTGCGACGGACGCGCTTCTCGTACTTGGGATGCTTGAATTCCCGCATCACCGTCACCAAAATAGTTTTCTGCATCTTGGTAGACTTCACGACGCCCTGCAGGGTGCGGCGGTTGGACCTGGTTTCCTTGGCCTCTTCACTCATGCCTGAACCCCTTCTTCAACCTGTTTTTCACCCAGAATGGTCAGCAGCCGGGCGATTTCCCGCTTGATTTCCTTGACCCGGTGCGGACGGACGTCCTCGCCCAGGGCAACCTTGCAACGAAGTTCCAGAAGTTCGCGGCGCAGCTTTTCGACCTCGGTGAGGATGGCGGCCGGCTCCAGGGAACGCATTTCTGCAGCCTTCATAACGAATGTCTCCTCTGGGCAAAACATGTCTTCACGGGCAACTTGTAGGCCTGGCGCTTGAACGCTTCCCGGGCCAGGGTCTCGGATACGCCGCTGATTTCGAACAGGATAGTGCCGGGCTTGACGGCAGCGAACCAGTGGTCCACTTCGCCCTTGCCCTTGCCCATTCGGGTTTCAGCCGGGCGGGAAGAGGCGGACTTGTGGGGGAAGATACGGATCCACATCTTGCCCTGGCCGCTGATCAGACGGTTGGCAGCGACGCGGGCGGCCTCGATCTGCTGCGAGGTGATCTTGCCGGCCTCCAAGGATTGGATCCCGAAATCGCCGAAAGCGACGAAGTTACCGGAGGTGGCCTTGCCGCGGATGCGGCCGCGCTGGAACTTGCGCGAATGTTTCAGACGTTTCGGCATCAGAGCCATGTCACTATCCCTTCAAATCCGGTCCAACGGACCCTGTCCGCGACCTTGTTGCCCTATTCCGTAATGTGTCCGGCCTACCGCCGGTCCCGGCCGTGGTGGACGGGAGCAGGGGCGTTCTCGTCGGTGATCTCCTCGCCGACATCGCCCTTGTACAGCCAGACCTTGACGCCGATGTTGCCCATCATGGTGTGGGCTTCGGCAAAGCCGTAGTCGATGACCGCCCACAGCTTCTGCAGCGGCAGGTTACCCACGGTATAGCCGTCGGCCCGAGCGATTTCCGCCCCGCCCAGACGGCCAGAGCAGCGAACCTTAATGCCGTAGACGCCGGACTGGATGCAGGTTTCCACCGCCTTCTTCATGGCGCGGCGGTAGGCGACGCGCTTGACGATCTGCTCGGCGATGCCTTCGGCAACCAGCTGGGCGTTCAGTTCCGGCCGGGTGATTTCCTTGATCTTCACCGAGACCTTGGTCTGGATCAGCCGTTCGAGATCCTCCCGGAGGCGATCCACTTCGGTGCCGCGACGGCCGATGACGACGCCGGGCCGGGCGGTATGGATGATAACCTCCACCTCGTCCTCGGTGCGTTCGATCTCGGTCTTGGCGATGGCCGCGAACGACAGCGCCTTCTTGAGGTATTTGCGGATTTCGAAATCCTCGACCAGATACCGGCCGAAATTCTTTTTGTCGGCATACCAGCGCGAATCCCAATCACGCGTTACACCGGTACGAAACCCAATAGGATGAACCTTCTGGCCCACAGGAATCTCCCGCATTTGAACCAGGCAAATTCGTAACCGCTCGCCGGGTGGGAACCTCCCGCGCTGGCAGAACCCTGTTCCGTCTACTGCTC
>JAJBSZ010000268.1 GCA_020861125.1 Planctomycetota bacterium
GGCCGTCCGCGCCTCCGTTTTCATTCCAGGGATGAAAACGGGGGTAGCCCGTTTCCGATGGTCAGCCCTCTGCCAGATAGGCGCGATCGGCGTCATTGAGACAGGTGTCGGCGTCGCGGAAGGAATTGCGGTCCTGTACCGGCGCGCTGCAGCCGATGACCGGCAGCACCGATGACGGCGCCGAGGTGAGGGAGGAGAGGCAGATGCCGGCGGGCTCAGCGGAACATTTGGATCACACTGGCGGGGAAGCGGGGCATGGCGCCGGGTTGGGAACAGACAAAGGCGGCCACGGTCATGGCGGTGTCCATGATGCGGGGGATGGGCCAGCTCTCGAGAAGACCGAGAATACACGCAGCGGTGACGGCGTCCCCGGCGCCGATGGTGTCCACGAGGACGGTCGGCGGTTGGGCCGGCCGGGTGAGTTTCCCCTGTGGGCGGTACCAGGCCAGCCCGGCCGCGCCCATGGTCACGATCACATGGCGAACGGTGGCGGAGTAGGAAAACAACGCCGCCGCCACGGCGTCCGCGGCATCCGGGCAGCGGAACAGGCCGGCCACGGCCGACACTTCCTCGTGGTTCAGTTTGACCACATGGGCCCGGGAAAACCCGGCGGCAAGGATCGCCCGGTCCACGAAAGGGAACCGGAGGTTGATGTCGAACACCTTCACCGCCGTGTCCGGCAGCCGGTCGAGCACGGCGTGTACCGTTTCCCGGCCGCGCCGGGTGCGCTGCGACAAGCTGCCGAAGTTGACGGCATCGGCGCGGCCGATACGGTCGAGCACGGCTTCGGAAAGGGCCACGTCGTCCCAGGCGACGTTTTCTTCGATGCGGTAGGACGCGGCGCCCGCCGCATCCAGGGTGGCCGTCACCGTGCCGGTGGGCAAGGCGGCATGCCGGCAGATGCCGGCGGTACCGAGACCGCGTTGGCTGAGGGTCTGGAGAATCTCCTCCCCCAAAGGGTCACGACCGACGCCGCTGACGATCAGCGCGTCGGCGCCGAACTGGGCCAGATCCCACGCCACGTTGGCCGGCGCGCCGCCCAGCCGCCGGCGGTCGGGCAGGATGTCCCAGACAAGTTCGCCGACGCTGACGGTGGTATATGGCCGCATGGTTCGTTCCGTTTAAAAGACGATGGTGCGGTTGTCGTTAACCAGGACGCGGCGTTCGAGATGCAGGCGCACGGCAGTACCCAGCACCTGCCGCTCGATATCGCGGCCCTTGCGGATGAGGTCGGGCACTTCGTCGCGGTGGCTGACCCGGGTGACGTCCTGGGCGATGATCGGTCCCTGATCGAGATCGGCGGTGACGTAATGGGCGGTGGCGCCGATGATTTTCACCCCCCGTGCCTTGGCCTGATGGTAGGGCCGGGCGCCAACGAAGGCGGGCAGGAAGGAATGGTGGATATTGATAATCCGCCCTTCCCACTGCCGCACGAAGTGGGGGCTGAGGATCTGCATGTAGCGGGCGAGGACGATGAGGTCGATGGCGTGATCCCGGAGGATCCGCAGTTGTTCCCGCTCTGCCGCTTCCTTGTCGTCCGCCACCGGCACATGGAAAAACGGTACGCCGAAGTGAGCCGTCAGGTGGCCGAGGTCTTCGTGGTTAGCGATGACCAGCGCCATCTCCCCGTGCAGTTCCCCCATCTGGTGGCGGAGGAGGAGGTCGGCCAGGCAGTGGGGGGCGGTGGAAGCCATGATGGCAACACGCGGTAGCGGGGTGGCAAAGGAGATGTCCCAACGCATGTCGTCGAATTTCTTTGCCATGAGAGCCAGGGCGCCCGGGATGTCTTCCCGACATAGGCGGGACCCTTCGATATTCCACACCAGCCGCATGAAAAACTGGTTGCTGGTATTGTCGGTATGCTGATCGAGGTCGATGATGTTGCCGCCGTATTCGGCCACGAAGCCGGTGAGGGCGGCGACGATGCCGGTGCGGTCGGTGCAGGAACAGAGGAGGGTCGCGGTGTGCATGGTTCATCCCGGTTCAAACGTGGAGGTAGTGGGCCGCCGGTCGCCGGCCGCCTGCGCCATGGAGTATATCCATGGCGGCAAGGCGGGGGAAGGAAAACCGCTGGCAGGTCAAGCCGCCCGTTGTTTCCCGGCTCATCGGTTTTTTCCGGCTTTTTCGGCCTTTTTCAGTTGTTTCCGGTACCGTTTCAGCCGCTGTTTTTCCTCCCGGCGCTCGGCCTGGCGGCGTTGTTCCTCCCGGGCCCGCCGCCGCTTGAGCCACCAGCGGATACCCTGGCCGATCAACAGAGCGCAGGAACAGGATACGACCAGGACCACAAAGGGTACGGGAGAATCGGCGAACACGGGATGGCTTTCCTCGCAAAAGATGGCGGACGGTGCGATCGGATCCTATCCGGATCAAGAGGTTGGTTCGTCCGGCGGCCTCGGCAGGCCGCGCCGGAGAACGATGCTGTCCGCGGTGTCCCGGGCGTGCCGGTCGGTGCGTCTGACATCCTCGTCGAAA
Source organism: Planctomycetota bacterium (assembly GCA_020861125.1). The sequence continues at coordinate 2,473 of JAJBSZ010000268.1, forward strand.
GGACTCGGAGCCAGATGCCGCGAACCGGGAGCCATGGAAACGGTATCCATGGCGTCCAGCAGGGTGCGGCCGTGGCCATGGGCCGAGCCGGCGTGGTTGGCGGGGGGTGTTTCCGGAACCGGCTGGCGGTGGATGACGTCGGTTTTCAGCCGGCTGCTCTCCGACGCAGGCGGAAAACATTCGGGACAAAACGCCCGCACCACGTCCTTCCAGGTGACGATGCCCAGCAGGGTCCAGTCGTCCTTGTCCACCACCGGCAGACAGGATATTTTCAGCCGGTTCATGGTCTGCACCACATCGATAATCGGGGCGTCCATACTGGTGCAGGCGGGATTGCGGGTCATGATCATGCCCGCCTTTTTCGCCATGATCTCCTTGTCCCGGTTTTGCTCGTTGATGGTACCGAGGAACGGGCTGACCATGCGCAGGAAGTCGCGGTCGGAGATGATGCCGAGGATGCGTCCGTCTTCGTCGACCACCGGCAGGTGGTGGAAGCGGACGCGTTCGAAAATGCCCTGAACGGTCAACAGGGAGTCATCGAAGGAGAGCACCGCCACCCGCCCGGACATGATCCGGCCCACCGGCAGGCGGGCGATGGCCTGGCAGTTGCCGGTTTCGGCCACTTCGAGGTGGCCGGTGAAGGCGGACATGTCGCCGCCCTGATCCCGGAGGATGGCATCGACCTTCTCCCGGGCGCGTTTTTCCAGGTGACGCTGCGACTGGGACGAGCGTTTTCCCTCGCGGCGTTCCCGGTCCATGTCGTGGAGCGTTTTCCGTTCCAAACCGCGCAGACCCATGAATCCAGGCATACTGGTATCCTTCCAGCCGTCGGCGGAACGGCGCGTCGGGTTCTCGTTGGTCCCGCCGTGAGGACCCTGTCATTCTTCTGTCAGCCGCAGCAACTCCAGCCTTTCCCGGAGCGGTCCGGACCGGTCCACGCCGGCCTCCGCCTCCGCCAGCACCGTCATGTGCCGGCCGGTTTTCAAGAGCCGATCCGGCGAATATTCCAGCAGCGTGGTTTCCTTGTAAAAATCGCGCACCCCCAGGCCGGAAGCGGAACGGGCGGCGCCGGCGACGGGGGAAAGGCAGTTGGCGCCGGCGAAAAAATCTCCCGCCGCGCCAGCCGACCACGGACCCAGCAGCACCACGCCGGCATTGTCGATACACCCGGCATAGTGGTGGTCGTCCCGGGTCATCAGGGCCAGTCGGGCCGGGGCGAGGTCATTCGCGGCGGCAAGGGCGGTTTCCAGGTCGGAACAGACGTAGATCGCGCCCGATCGGGCGAGAGCACGCCGCCGCCGATCCGGTTCCGGCAGGCCGTCGAGAATCCGGTCCGTCTCGATGCGCACCGCTTCCGCCAGCAGGCGGTCGGTGGTGAGGAGCACCGCCAGTCCGCCGGCATCCGGTTCGGCCTCCGCCACGAGATCGGCGGCGATGAACCGGGCATTGGCGCTGTCGTCCGCCACCACCACCATTTCCGCCAGGCCGTTGTCGCCGTCAACAGCGACGCGTCGCGGCAGCAGCCGCTTGGCCGCTGCCGCCCTGCCGTCGCCGGTGCCGAAGATTTTATCGACCGGCGCCATGCCGTCGCCACCATAGGCCAGGGCGGCCACGGCCTGGGCGCCGTCCAGGCGGTAGAGTTCGTCGACCCCCAGGACCCTGGCGGTGGCGAGAACCCGAGGGTCGATACTGCCGTCCGCCCGCGGGGCGGCGGCGGCGACGATGGCGCCGACGCCGGCCAATTGGGCCGGAACGACGTGGAGCAGCAGGGTGGAAAAGGAATGGCCGCAGCAGATGCCGACCCGGGCCAGCGGTCGGATGATCCGTGAGATCTTTACCCCATCCCCGTCATCATGCAGATAGCCGTAATGGCGTTGGTATTCGTGAAACTTTCGCAGATTGACCCGCGCGAGGGAGAGGGCGGTGAGGAACTGTTCCGACACCATGTCCCGGGACGCCGCGATCTCCGCTGCCGGGACGCGAACCTCGAGGGGCGGTGGCAGGCCCGGTCCGGCGGCTGGCCGGCGTAGGGCGGCAGGTCCGTCCCGGCGCACCGCGGCCAGAATCGCCGCCGCCTCCGCCGCCGTCTCCGGGTCGGGCAGGGCATCGCGATCCCGTAAGGCTAGAAAGTGCCGGTCACGAACGGAAAATGGTTTCACCTCGAGCATGCCGTATTCCTTGGAAAATTTCCCCGGCGGCACAATGCGGCTACCATGCCGGCGGCGCCGACAAGAGGATGCGTTTTCCGAGCCTTGATCGCCGTTATCCCATTGCCAGGGGACGAGCGCAGTTCGGAAACAGCTTCTTGTATTATCGAGGTTTCCCCGTTGAGACTTTGACCAATCGGAATGGCCCTTGTCTTTTTGTGGATAGGATACGGAAGGGAAAACAGGACCTTTATGGCCGGAGGTCGAGCCTTCTTTCGTCCGGCGAAGGGCGCCGGGCCAGTGACCGCGTCCGGCGGTGGAATCGGGGGAAGACGTCAGCCGCGGGCTTGTTTCTGGGCCATGATTTCGCCGTATATTTCCGCCGTCCGGCCGGCGAGATCGGCGATGTTGAACGCTTTGTCGGCCCGGGCCTTGGCCAGCCGGCTCATCTGTTCCCGGCGGTGGCGGTTTTCCAGCAGGTCGAGGAGCGCCTCCTTGACCGCGACGGCGGTTTCGCCGCCGATCAGCCGGCCGCATTTGCCGTCCTCGATCAATTCCGGATAGCAGCCGCTGTTGCGCAGCACGGCCGGGTTGGCTGCCGCCATCGCCGCCTGCACCATGAAGCCGGAGACGTCGTTCCGGTTGAAGGCGACGTAAAGATCCGCCGCTGCCAGCAGGCGAAGAAAGGCCTTGTCCGGTTCGAGAAACGCGACATCCTTTTCCAGCGCGGTGATTTTCACCTGCCGCTCCAGCTCTTCCCGCTGCGGCCCTTCGCCCATGATGAACAGGTGCGTTTGGGGCAGGATGGCCACGATCTCGGTCATGGCTTCGAGGATTTCCCCGTGGCCGGAACCATCCTCCAGGGGCGAAATGGCCACGAGAAACAACGGCTTTTCCTTGTGCGGACAAAACGCGTCGCGGTAGGCGGTGCGGAGAATGGCGCGTTCTTCCAGCGCCCGGTCCGCCAGCGCGATGCTGACGCCGTCGAACAGGGTATGGAGCTTGGTGCTGGCTTCCTTGTACCGGGCGAAAGCTTCGGCGACGGCGGCGGAGGAACAGATGATGGCATCGACACCGGAGCCGTATTCAAAGCCGGCCGGCGGTTTTTTCAGGTCGTAGCGGCTGGTCACCACCCCAACGGGATCCAGGAACAATCGGGCGCGGCCGAGGAGCGCGGCGGACTCGGTGTCATGGGTGTGCACGATACCGGCGCCGGAGGCGGCGATGGCCCGGGCCAGCTCTTTCCAGCGGAAGGGATTGACGGAAGACTCGACGGCGTACTCGAGGACATCGACTCCCGCCGCTTCCGCCACCTCCCACACCCGGGAATGGTTCGGAGCGGTGACGGCCGATGCCAGGCCGTATTCGCGCAGGGCCGCCGCCAGACCGATCATGCGGACGGCCGGCTCCCAATCGCAATCGGCCGAGATGAGATGCAGGATTTTCGTGTTGCCGGACATGCGCGTCAACCCCCGGGGTTTCCATGGTATTGGGCGAAAATTTCGTATAGTATAGGGCGAAATCGATGTTTTTCAACGGCTTTTTGCCGCCAAGGGGGGGACGGTCGGGAGAGCGATATGCGACGGGAAATCAACGGAACGGTATTGGAGGTGGTTCGCGGCGACATCACCCGGCAACGGGTGGACGGTATCGGCAATGCCGCCAACGCGGCCCTGGCAGGCGGCGGCGGGGTGGACGGCGCCATCCACCGGGCCGGCGGTCCGACTATCCTGGCGGAATGCCGCCAGATCGGCGGCTGCCCCACCGGCGGCGCCGTCATGACTGGCGCCGGCAACTTGCCGGCGAAACGGGTACTCCACATGGTGGGACCAAGATGGCGGGGCGGGAAAGCAGGCGAAGCGGATCTGCTGGCCTCCTGCTACCGCGAGGCGTTGGGACTGGCCGGCGCCGCCGGCCTGGAGACGGTGGCCTTTCCCAGTGTGTCCACCGGTATCTACGGCTATCCCGTGGAGCAGGCGGCGCGGATCGCCATCCGCACCATCCGCGATGTTCTGGCCGGCGGCGGCCCGCCCCGGCTGGTCCGCATGGTGCTGTTTGACGATCGGACCCTGGCCGCCTACGAGGAAGCGCTGGCGGAACTGGTGCCGGAGGCGGAGGACGCGTCCGGAAGGACGGAGCGGTAACGGTCCGGATCCCGCTGGAAGGCGGCGGCGACGTAGGAGCAGACGGGAACGATGCGCCATCCGCGGCCGGCGGCGTAACCGGCGAGGGCATCCAGCAGCGCGCCCGCCACCCCGTGGCCGCGGAACGCCGGGTCCGTATAGGTGCTGGTGGCACTGAGAAAGCCCGCCTCCGGCTGGTAGTGGATTTCCCCCATCACCTGGCCGGCCTCGGTTGTGGCGACGAAACGGTGGTTGACGGTATCGTGGTCGATATTCATGGCAGAACTCCTGTTGGCGCCCCCGCCACCTGGATTTCCTGCCCGGTCCGGGCGGCATCGGACTCCAGACGGGTCGCCTCTTCTTCTCCAGCCCAGAACCCGCGGCGTTCGCGCATGGCCGCCAGCTGCAGGAGCACGTACCGTTTCTTGTATTTGAACGGTTGGGACATATAGACCTTGGCGTAGCCGTGGGACACCATGGCTTCGTTCAGGTTGGTACCGTCCTCGAGATGGACGTAGGCGAGTTCCCGCCCGTAGTCGTCGGTGCGGTTGGTTTCGTACTCGAGCCAGCAGCGTTTGCCCTGGGCGAGGGAGCGGGCGTAGCGGGTGGCCTCTTTGCCCATGGCGATCATCTGGTGCTTGTCGGCGATGTTTCCCATCCGGCCGAGATCCCGGAAAAGATGGTTGTTCTCGCTCGATTCCGGCGTGTCGATGCCTAGCAGCCGGACCTTTACCCCGTCGTCAACCTCCAGGGTATCGCCGTCGATGATCCGGGAAATCCGCCGCCAGGGCGCGTGGGCCGGTTTGGCGACTGGCGGGTCCGGGCTGGCTTGCATCCGTTGCAACGTGGTCGGCTTGAGGCCGAGATCGGCATAGGCGGCAAAGATCCGGGCCTTGTCGCCAGGCGCCAGGCCGAAATACTGGTAGGCATAATAAAACAGCGCCGTGGCGCTGGCGATCAGATAACTGATGCTGCGGATCCAGCCGGCGAGGGACCGGCCGCGGCGTTTCCGTTTTTTCCTGGCCATAGGACGCGCACCCTTTCTCCCGGGAGAACAGGGCAAGTATAGGAAAACCCACGACCCGTTCTCAAGAGTGTGTGTCCGCTGCCGGGTGGCGCCACGCCCGACGGGAGGTCCGGGAAGCGCGGAAGGGCATCGGGCGCCGGCGGGAGATCAGATGAAGCGCAGGGACGTGGTTTTCAGGTAGTTCTCGCTCAGGGCGGCGGCGATCCGTTTCAGGATGTTCCGGCGGATCTCCAGGTCAACCGGCAGGTTCGGATCCTGGTGGGCCTCGTTGATCCGGGTTCCCACCAGAAATTCGATGTTGTCCGAATCCAGCAGCAGATCGATGAGCCGGTCCGCCGGATCGCCGCTCCCGGAAATTTCCCGTGCTTCCAGCCGGCGGGCCACATGGGTGAGGGTGATGACGCCCTCGGTCACCAGATCCACCCCGTCCATACGGGAGCAGGGCGGGATGGTGGAGCCGCGCGGCGGCAGTTCCGTCTCGATGGCGCAGCCCCATTCCCGGGCGATGAGGTTGGCGGTGGTGCCGCCGCAGACCGCCTTGCGGCCGGGAAAATTGTCGAGGATGGAGGCGCACTCCGCGTCGCGATCCTCGTCATAGGGCGGACCCGAGAGCACCAGCAGCCGGCGGGGCTGGCGGAAATACATCACCAGACAGCTGGTGTCGTCCAGCGGCTGGCCGTTCGGCTCGATTTCCATCGACGCCGCGACGACTGCCTGGGACAGCTCGCGGCTGGAGATGGTGGGATTACCGAGGATGGTTTCGGAAAGAAAATTCTGCAATCCCTCCCGCCGCCAGCCCAAGGGGTAGGCCATGGTGCCGATGCCCGCCTGGGTGACGCCGTCGGAACAGACCACGATGCGGTCGCCCGCCGCCATGGCGGTCTCGGAAATGCGCATGTGGCGGCTGGGAAATATTTTTGACGTCAGAACCCGGGCCGGCACATCGTCCGGCAGGCCTTCGCGCATGATGATGCATTCGGGATTTCCCTCCTCCACCACCCGGATCAGACCCTCCTGATCGCAGTCCACGATGGAGAAGGTGGCATAGCTGATCTTCCGCACCTGGCACACGGGCAGGGATTCCATCATGACCTCGCAGGACCGGAGGAGATCCTTGTCGGCCGCGACGAAGCGGAGGGCCATGTTGGCGGTCATGGACGCGAGGATATTGGCCTTGACGCCGCTCCCCAGGCCGTCCGAGAGCACGGCGATCAGCCGGCCCTCGTTGTGGAAGCGCTTGGAGACGAAGGCGTCACCACAGACGTTCTGGTTGTATTTGCGGCAGGCGTGATGGTGGACGTCGATAAACAGGGCGTCGTGGTTCATGGCGCCGTCCCCCCGTCCTCGGCATCCTCGCTGAAGCCTTCGGCGATGGAGCTGAGAAGGATTTCGGTGTCTGCCATGTGTTCGCCCAGACGGCAGGCAATTTCCTGCACCGTGGCGATGTTGCGGTTGATGACCTCGCGAGCGCGGCGGGCGATCTGGTCCCGGCGCATCTCGTTCTGGGTGACGTCGTCGACGATGGCACCGACGGTCTTGTGTTCCTCGATGATGAAGATCTCAATGTCCAGGAGCTGGTCGTTGACTTTGAGGCGTTCGCGCTTGATGTCCTCGCCGGACCGGAGGGCGGCCCGCAGCAGCTTGCCGATGGGCAGGAGGTCTTCCACCTGGGCTCCGGCCATGCCCGGGTTGGCGGTGAAAGCAGCGAGGGTCTCGTCGCCGCAGATGGCGGCAAAGGGTTCGTTGGATTCGATTATCCGGAGGTCGCTGCCGACGATCACCACCCCCGACGGCATGCAGCGGAGGAGGGCGTTGGCCTTGCGCTGGGCGATGGAACGCATGTAGGACGCGCACATGCTGGTCTCGGCGTCGCCGGACAGCAGGGCGCGGGCGAATTTGCGGCAGGTGTCGTAGCCGCAGGCGCCGCAGTTGAGCTCGTCCTCGGGCGTTTCTTTGCCGACCCGGGACATCGCCTCTTTGATGGCCGCTTCGTTCCAGACCCGCTCCGGCGAGGCGTTGGCCTGGTACTCCATGCCTACCCGCAGCCCCGGCCGTTTGCCGGGCGGCCCGATTTTGGCGTTATCGCGGATGGCCAGGATGCCGTCGATGGGAGAAGGGTCCTTGGTGGAACAGGGCCCGTTGACGCAGCCACCGAGGCAGGCCAGTCCTTCCAGGAAAAACGGCGGCGTCATGTCCTGGTTTTTGAGCTCCCGGAGGGAATCGGCGAGGCGCCGCAGGCCGGAGATGGATTGCATGCGTACCGACGGCGGACAGTCGTAATGGACCATGGTCTCCACCATGCCGCCCTCCAGCGGATACAGGGCGCCTTCGGCCGAGTGTTCCGGCACGAAAACGTCGCCGGGACCGGGATTGATCAGGGCGGGGTTGATGCTCCGTTCGCCCAGCCAGCCGTCAAGCTCCGCGAAGGTGATGGCCAGGTTCATGAGCTCGGGATGGGTGTCGGCTTCGGTTTTCTTGGCGGCGCAGGGACCGATGAATACCACGGCGATGTCCGGCCCGAAATGCTCGCGCAGCATCCGGCAGTGGGTGAGGGCGGGCGAGGCGATTTTCGTGATCCGGCCGGCGAGTTCCGGCACATGTTTTCGGACCAGATCCACCACCGCCGGACAGGCGCTGGAGATGTGCAGCCCGCAGTCGGCTTCGGACAGCTCGTTGGCCAGGGCGGCTGATACCTCCTGGGCGCCGAGGGCGGTTTCGCTCACCCCGGCGAAGCCGAGGCGGCGCAGGGCGGCGATGATCTGCCCCGGCTGCCATTCAGGATGGACCGCCACCCAGCTCGGCGCCAGAGACGCGTACACCGGCGTTCCGCTGCCGATGAGAAAGCGCACCCGGCCCACGTCGTTGCGGATGATTTTGGCGCCGGAGGGGCAGATGCGGACGCACCGCCCGCAGGCGACGCAGCGTTCCGCCACGATGTAGGCGCGCTCATTTTCCACCCGGATTGCCTTAACCGGACATTCGCGGACGCATTTGTAGCAGTCCTGGCACTCGGTTTCCTGAGTATAGACGGGGAAGAGGTGCTGCATGTCATTCTCCCTTGCCGTGGCCCACCCGACGCCGGACCGAAGTCCGGGTAGGGGAGGAGGTGCCGGAACCGAGGAGGGATTCCAGGAGGTCGAGAAGGACACCGTCGTCGATGCCCTGGTAGAGGACGCCGTCGATCTTCATGTTTGGACCCTGGCTGCAGCGGTCTTCGCACCGGAGCCCGGAGAGGGCCACCTTGTCCTCCCAGCCGCGATCCTTGATCAGATCCTCCAGGCGCTCCAGCAGCACATTGTTGCCCCGGGCAAAACAGGAACTGCCCATGCACAGGGCGATGGTAACCTTGTCGGCCATTGTCCGGTCTCCTTGCGTGGTGGTATGCGGGCATTGGTGGTGGGATACCGCTGACGCCGTGGGCTTCCTCCAGGGACGTGTTGACGGCGTGGCAACCGGTTTCACGCTCTCAGTATACCATAAAACGGCGCGGCCAGGTAGTCGTTTCACCGAAAACCCGGCCCACCGGCCCACCGGCGCCCGCCGGCGACCGTTTTGGAATTCCGTATGGGGACGGGTCAGGTGGCTTCGATGACCTTGCAACGGACGAGGAGTTCGGCCAACCCGGCCGACAGGTCTTCCCGCTGGACCAGGACGTTTTCCGGCACGGTGAGCATGACCGGGGCGAAATTCCAGATGCGGGTGATGCCCGCCGCGACCACGAGATCCGCCACCTCTTGGGCCGCCGCCGCCGGCACGGTCAAGACGGCCGTCTTGATGTGGAGCCTCCCCACCATGCTGGCCAGCTTTTCCAGCGGCAGCACCTCCACGGCGTGGGTGCGGCGACCGATCCGGTCCGGTTCGATGTCAAAGGCGGCGACGAAATTCAGCCCGTGTTTCTTGAACCCGCTGTATCCGAGAATGGCGGATCCGAGGTTGCCGACGCCAACCAGGATGGCGTCGTAGGGGTTGTTCCAGCCGAGAAAATTCTCGATATCGTCGATGAGCGCGGCGACGGTATAGCCCACCCCGGTCTTGCCGGTGGCGCCAGTCATCTCGATATCCTTTTTCACCAGGGGAACGGGTTGCCCCGCCGCTTCGGCCAGGGCGATGGCAGATACGATCTCCCGGCCTTGCTTGTGAAACGTACGGAGGATATTGAGGTAAAAAGGCAGACGACGGATACCGGGCAAACTGCCCACGCGCACGGAATTCACTTTACTGGTCATTATATCCTCTGACATCCGGCCTACGCGGGCACCCGTGCCCGACGTCACTGCAGATGGATATAAATATATTTTTCCTTAATATTCGTGTCAAGTTTCATCTTTTCTCCCGCGGCATTTGGAGCGGTAGGTGGTGTCCGGGCGCGGCGCATCGGCGCGGACGTGAACTACAATTATATGGGGAAGCGTCGGTGGCGGTCGTCGAAGGAGGCGTTCATGCCGGTGGGAAACCATCTAAAAAAAAACCGCACGGGAGCGATACGTTTCGCTCCCGTGCGAGGTGGGTGTATCAGACGTTGGTGAGCATGGAGCCCGTTCGCTCGAAGGTCACCGTTATTTTGATGCCTCTGGCGGTAAGTTTGCGGGTGAGGATGTCCACTGCCCAGAGGTAATGGTTAATGTCTTCTTCATCCGTCGTATCAGGCATGTTGGTTATGCGTCGGCTGAGTTCGCCGCCCAGGGTGTGGCTGCCGAGAATATCGCGGTTTTCCAGGACACCGGGCAAGGCGATATTCTGGCTGCCTTCCTGGCGGTGGTCACGCCGGAACCATTCCACCGTGGTACCGAAGAATTTTGCGATTTCCTCCAACCGGAGCTCGTCGGGCGTGCGCTTGCCACTTTCCCACGGCGACCATTGTTGCGGCGATACACCGAAGGATTCGGCACAGCGTTTGCCGCCGCCGCGCCCGGGAAAATTTTTCAAGCGGCAATCACGAATATTCCGGGCGATGTTTTCTCGCAGTGCATTGGGCATCTTTCCCATTCTTCCCTTCCTTAAACTGTTGTTCGTACTCTGTCGCGTGATAATTTTTCTTATCTTTCAGGTGGTGCGTCAGCCAAGGATGCCACAAGAACATACTTCCAGTCCTCAATAGCCGGTCCGGACCGACTGCTCGTATCCACGGTAAACCCATATGAGGGCGCGTATGGGCTTGTCATTAACGATTATAGCTACGTTGTCATTATACCGTGTAAGTTAACCAGTTCAAGTTAGTTTATTTTGCCAATTTTGTCAATAATAAGTTTACAGGCAAACTGAACGGTTTAAGTCACCGGCAGTATTCGGTATACCCAAATGGACGTTGCCGAAAGTTTTGTCACAAAGAAAAAACATTCTGGCTCCCATCCCTAAGAACAACGGTGGAACCATACCAGCCAATGGGGATTTTAATAAAGACCCCGCCACGAGGCGGGGTCTTTATAAAGTTAAAACTACCCTGATACCAGCGTTGCTCCGAGCGGTATACAAATTCTTACCGCCGTTTAACCTCGATGCCCAATTTTTTGCATCGCCGGTCCAAGGATGGCCAGGTTAGGCCGAGATGACGGGCGGTTTTCAGCTTGTTGCCGTTGTATTGTTCCAGCGTTTCGACGATCAGGCGTTTTTCGGCGTCCAGCAGGGTCATGGGCTTGGCCGGCGTGGCGGAACCGGCATCGGTCAGGTCGATGGCTGGCAGGGGGTCGAGGTCGGCGACGGCCTGACGGATCACCTGCAATTTTTTTCGGTATTGCTGGAACAGCTTGCGTTCCACGGCAATGGCGAGGAGACCGGCCACCCCTGTGAAGACGCTTTCCAGACCCTCGGGCGCCCGCCGTTCCCGGTCGCAATAATCGGCGCCCAACAGACCGACGGGCCGGCCGTCGCGCACCAGCGGCGCCAGCACCACTGTTTTCACCCCCTGTTTGCGGAGTACCTCCTGTACATCCGGCGGCAATTCGGCCACCGCCGTGTGGACAAAACCGGTGGCGAGGATGCTTTTCAGCGACGGAATATCGTATTCGTAATCATAGAGGGGCCAAGAAAACATCGCCGGGCCGCTGCTATCATCAACCCACTCGTGGGAATTACGCAAATACCGCCCATCCTTTTCTTCCATCATAATGTAACAGCGGGAGGCGGATAAAAATTTCCCGAGCCGGGATAAACATTCCTCAATAGCCATATCGGCATGGGCAGCCGGGGCGGTTATGCGGGTCGGCAGCTCGGCTAGCAAGTGGAGGCCCCGCTGGAGGAACCCGTTTGCCTCATCCTGGGGAATTGCCTGGGAATCCGGTGTTGAACTCATGTCCATTTGTAGTCTCACCTTTACAAATTAGCAGCAATGTACTTCAAAAAGAGTCATTATAATCGTATATAATACCATTCACTCCCAGTTAATGGGGGACAATTCCATAAAAAAATTAACTTTTAATGGTTTGTTAGCGAAACCGCGCCGAGTGACCATATGGAGTTTCAGGCAAATGTCAAAACAATAATTAATAATTACACCATCAGGGCGGTCGCCCGTTCCGCTATTTATTACCAACAGGATGATAATTAAGGCTTTGGCCTTCCCCGGGTTTGCACAAAAAATTTTCTTTTGCCGGAAGGGAGTGGTGTCCAGACCCGATGGAAAATGTGTGGTGAGGTCCGCGGGCAGGTCCGATAAAACACGAAATAGGGTCGTGGCGGCGGGAGCAGGGCCCGTGGCTTGAAAGTAACCCGCACGGGAGGGAAAGTAACGGCTATGGACGGGCAGACTATTCATTTCGCCGGGATCGGCGGCATCGGCATGAGCGCCCTGGCGGCGATGGCCCGGCGGCGGGGCGCGGTGGTTACCGGGTGCGATCGGGAAGAGAGCGGCGTCATCGGACGCTTGCGGGCCGCGGGGATACCCGTCACCATCGGTCACGCCGCCAGCCACGTGGCCGACGCGGATCTGGTGGTCCACACCAGCGCCATTCCTGCCGATCACCCGGAACTGGTGGCCGCATGCGATCGCCGGATTGGGCGCGGGGCATTTCTCGCCCGGCTCATGGACGGGACGGAGGCGTGGGGCGTTGCCGGCAGCCATGGCAAGACCACCACCACCTGGCTTTTGGCCCGTATCCTGGTGGAAGCCGGTCGGGACC
>JAJBSZ010000296.1 GCA_020861125.1 Planctomycetota bacterium
TAACAACCATCACGGCAAAAAATCCAACTTGTCCGATTCTCAAAAAGACCAGCTATATCCGGGCGTGACAGGCGGAAAAATGCCCTCTTTTTTTCTGGACCAAATGCAGAATGGGGTAATGACAAGATGAAAAACGCTCACCACCGTATTCTGGCGGCCGTCGCCGCCGCACTCCTTACCGTCACGGCGGTTCGCGCCGCCGACACCGCCCAAGGCGAGACGCAGGTGCCGCCGCAGCAACAGCAAATCAGTCCGGGCGAGCTGTTCCTGCTGATGGCTGGCGAAGCCGAAAAGGGCAATGCCGAGGCGATGCTCACCCTTGGCTCCCTCTACGAACGGGGCGTCGGGACGCCACGCAATTTCGTCAAGGCCTTTGAATGGTACCGCAAGGCGGCCGACGCCGGCCTGGCCGCCGGGTTCTATAACGTCGGCGTTTGTTACGAGATCGGCATGGGCACATCGGGCAGCCCGGTGGAAGCCTTCACCAATTTCGAAAAATCGGCCGAACTCGGGCTGGCGCAGGGATTGTACAAACTGGCGTCCCTGTACTTCACCGGTCTGGGTACGAGTAAAAACGAACCGTGGGGCGTCGAACTCCTGAACCGGGCGGCCGCCAACGGTCACATGGCGGCAGCCAACGACCTGGGAGTGATTTTCTACGAGGGCACCTTCGGGCAGCAGAAGGATATCAACAAGGCATTCGAGTGGTTCACCCGGTCGGCGGAACTCGGCAACGGCGAGGCGATGAAGAACCTGGCCATCTTTTTCCGTGACGGCGTCGGCCGGCCCGCCGATCCGCGGCAGGAATTGAAATGGTATCTCCTGTCGGCCGCCGCCGGCTTCCCGGCCCAGGCGCTGGCGCCGGCAGTGGAAAAGATCAAGGCCGATCTGTCCGAGGACGACTACAAAAAGGTGGAGGCGGAAGCGCAGGACTGGATCGCCGCCTTCCGCCAACGGCAGCAGGCCGCCCAACCGCAGCGCTGACGGGCCCAGGCCTCCGTGGTCCTCACAACCCCCCGGGAGGCCGCCCATTTTCTAATCTCATTCCAAGGCAACCACCGCGTCCAACGGAAGCGGTGGTTTTGTCCTTTCACTCCTCCCACCGTACCAAATGCAAAAAGGGCGACCAGCGGTCGCCCTTGGAGTTTCGTACCAGTTTAGGATTTAAACACGCATTTAATTTCACCGTGTCTGTTCTGAACGGTATAAGGGTATTGTAGTCCAGCACCGGTACGTGACCCATCAGATCTGCGCCCGCCACTTCTCCGGCGGCTTGCCCTTGCCGCCAAACCACACCCCCAATACCGGCCAGATGCGGCAGTGATCGCTCCAGGAACTGAACGGTGAATACGAGGAGTTCATGGAGGTGAAATAATAGAAGCCGTCGCCCTTGAAACAGCGTTTGACGAAGGTTCCGGACATTTTTTCCCGCCGCTCCCAGTCGCTGTCCACGATGGACACCACCACTACCCCGCCGTTGGCCTCGAATCCCTCCCGCTCCTTGTCGATCATAACGTACTGTCCAGGAAGAACCAACGGTGACATCGAATCGCCCTGGACCGGCACCAGGGTAAGACCGGGGGGATAGGGAATGGATTCTCCCAGTTCGTCCGAATCGGGCACCCGGGATCCGTGGGAGTCATCGGCCGCCGCCATCCCCCGGACCGGCCATTCGCCGTTGCGGATGCCCGACCCCGGAGCGCCAGGCGGCGACGGGGTATTCTCCGCCAGCATGCCCAAGGCCTTGTACCCCAAGTACAGCGTTTCGGCATTGGGGAGACGCATGACCCCGTCGTTTCGGCCCCAATTGGCAAAAGCCTGGGGCGAGATCCCGATCATCGCGGCCAGTTCCAGATCCTTTTTATTCGGGAATTTCATTTTTAATGAATTTCTTAACCAGTTGCCGGTAAAAGGATTCTGGGTCATCGTTAATTATCTCCGAAATATCCCCTTGACACGCTTCATCAATGCGGTATATTAGCCGTAGTATACATGCAGCATGAATTTACTTTTAAAAAGAGATGTATACTTTTTTCGGAAATCCGCATGGCGCCCCCCGCCCCGGGAAAGGGTAAAATGCCCGTATTTTTCGATATAAACGATGGAAGTAAGCGGTGGGCTGCCGTAAGGTCAGGAAACTGGTTCTCGATCCCGCCGGAGTGGCGGGCAGGGATTTCATTATGGATTTAATAATAAACTTAATTGACTTCATGGCTTAAGTTTTACACGAAAGGTCAACGATGTCAACGCTAAATTACGGCAAAAACAGGAATGTCCTGGCTCCACCCACCTGGACCAGCATGGTGCCGGAAAGGGAGTACCATGCCGCCTCCCGATCCGGGCGGTTCGTATCTTCGGGTATGCTCCGGGAATTCCGCCACTGCCCGGCGGGATATCAGGCAATAGTCCAAGGCCTGACCGCTCCGCGGGACACCGATGCCTTTCGCATCGGTAAGGCGATCCACACCCGTCTCCTCGAGGGTGAGGAGGCCTACCGCACCGCCTTCAGCATCGGGGGGCCGGTGAACGAGCGCACCGGCCGATCCTTCGCCCACAGCAGCAAGGCGTTCGGGGAATGGTTGCTTGAAACCGGGCTGGACGGGGGCCGGATATTGACCGAACGCGAAGCCGAGACCATCGACCGCATCTGCGCCGTGTTCCGATCCCACCCCGAGGTCGCCCCGCTTTTCGCCGAGGGATGGCCGGAACGGACGGTTCGGTCGACGATGGAAGGGATCGACTGTCAAGCCAGGCTGGACTGGCTGCGGCCGGACGGCCGGGTGGTCGACGTCAAGACGGTGGAAGATCTCGGCCGGTTTGAGACGGACGCCCGCCGCTTCGGCTATCTCAACCAGTTCGCCTTTTACCGCGACGGCATCCAGGCCGCGGGCGGTGGTGCGGTGGCCATGCTGGCGGCGGTGGTGGAGAAAAAGCCTCCCTACCGGGTGGGGGTGTGGAATTTTTCCGCCGCGGTGCTGGAACCCTATTCCGCCCAGAACCGCCACGCCCTCATCGCCCTCCGCCGCTGCCGGGAAAGCAACCGGTGGCCGACCGGCTACGAAACCGCCCGGACCTTCCCGCCCGCCGGCCTGCCGCCGGTATGGCTCAACTGACCGAGGCCGGTTCCATCCAGCCGCCATTTCTCTCCTAGTCGGTGGTTCCGGCCGCCAGGCCGGTGCCGTATCAGTCGCAGCTTTCTGACCGGAGGATATCCCCATGAAACACTGCTATATCAACTCCCGCCTGAAGCCACTCCTCCTGCAGGCGGAACCCGACGTCCCGGCAAAAAACTGGCTCTTTTCGGCCGGAGAACCCTGGCTCCTCCTGACGCCCAACCGTCTCGGTCGGCTGGCGGAACGGCTGGGAACGGACGACCGGCGTATCCGCCGCCTGCTCGGGAACATCCGCCGGCACGGAGTCGCCCCGGAAGAATTCTGCCGCCGGTTGGGTCTGGAAGAGAGCGGCCAGATCCCGGAAGACGAATACCCGCTGGTTACCTGCCCCGCCTGCAACGGCCTGCACTCGCCCCACCCCGAGGAAAGCCGGCGCGTCTGTCCCGAATGCCGCCGCCGGGAGGCGGCGATCCGGAGCCGGCTGCCCGCCGGCGGCGAGGTCCGGGACCGCCGCCATGACGCCATGGCCCGGAACCGGCTGCGGGAAATTCTGCCTGGCGATTTCGACGGAGATCACCTGTCGCCCAACTACCGGATCAACCAGTCCCGCCGTCTGGCCCGAAACTGGGACCAGGCGATCAACCGTATTCTCATGGGGAACTCCTACCGCAAGGTGGCCTCGGAATTCCACTGCTCGGTCGGCCTGTTGCACCGGAAGGTGCAGGAGGTAAAGCACTGGCAGAACAATTAATAGTTGACAGCGGCGGCCACGCCCTAAAATATACCCGTTTGGCAAACTCTCCCCTTCGACCGGGACCGTCCCTTCCCCCTTCCGAGCTTCGGAGGGTAGGGGAATGGTTCGTCCCGACGGACAGCGGCATGGTTGTCGTGGCTCGGGGCGAAACCATTTTTCATCCGGTCGGCGGCTGTCGGATCCGGTCACCGGCGGCGCGGCGGAGCGTCTGGCGGACGGCCCTCCCCGTCGCCCTGCAAAAACAGGCCCGTATTCCTATGCACATCCCCTCCTGCGGCGTTCCGTCACGGACCTTTTGCATCGAGGTCGCGGTCCGCGATGCCAAGATGGACGTCGAAGCGCGCGCCGCCCTGCACGACCTCCAGGAGTTCGGCCTGACCGAACTCACCAACGCCCGTTCGGTCCGGCTCTACGCCGTACACGGCGCCCTTTCACCCCGGGAGGTCGACGTCATCGCCAGCGAACTGCTGGCGGATCCGGTGGTGGAAATGTTTTCGGTAAACCAGCCGGTATTCCCGAGTCGGGACAACCTCGACCATGTGGTGGAAATCGCCCGCCGACCCGGGGTGATGGAACCGTCGGAGGCGTCCGCCCTCAAAGGCATCGCCCTGCTCGGTTTCAAGGCCGAATGGATCCGAACCGGCCGCCGGTTCATCTTCAACGGCCCGGTTTCCCGCAACGCCCTCTACACCGCCGTCACCCGCATCCTTGCCAACCCGGTTATTGAACAGGTATCCATGGGGTCGCCCCTGAAACTGGTCAAGGCAGACGGCGACGTCACCTACCACGACCGCCGCGAGGTGACCCTGGTGGGACTGGACGACCGGCAGCTGGAGGAGCTGTCACAATCCGGGCAGCTCTACATGTCTTTGGAAGAGATGAAAACCGTCCAGAAACATTTCCAGGAACTGGGCCGCAATCCCACCGACGTCGAACTGGAGACCATCGCCCAGACCTGGAGCGAACACTGCAGCCACAAGACCTTCCGCGGCCGCATCCGGTACCGGGAAAACGGTGGCGAACCCGAAATCATCGACAACCTGCTCAAGTCCACCGTGGCCAAGGTGACGCGGGAACTGGATCGCGACTGGTGCTGGTCGGTCTTCGAGGATAACTCGGGGGTGGTGGATTTCAACGGCGACTTCGGCATCGCCTTCAAGGTGGAGACCCACAACCACCCGTCCGCCATCGAGCCGTACGGCGGCGCCGGCACCGGCATCGGCGGCGTCATCCGCGATCCGCTGGGCACCGGACTCGGCGGCAAGCCCATCCTCAACACCGACGTGTTCTGTTTCGGGCCGCCGGACCTGCCCCAGGACGAGGTGCCCGCGGGGGCGCTGCACCCCTTGCGCATCTTCAAGGGGGTGGTGGCCGGCGTCCGGGATTACGGCAACCGCATGGGCATCCCCACCGCCAACGGTGCCATCTGTTTCGACCGGCGGTTCATCGGCAATCCCCTGGTATTCTGCGGCAATCTGGCCCTGATCCCGCGGGAAATGGCCGCCAAGCGCCGGCCCCGCCCGGGCGACATAGCCCTGGTGGTCGGAGGCCGGACCGGCCGCGACGGCATCCACGGCGCCACCTTCTCGTCGGTGGAACTGGATGAAAATTCGGAGATGATGTCGTCCGGCGCGGTGCAGATCGGCAACCCCATCGAAGAGAAGAAGGTGAGCGATTTCCTGCTGCGGGCCCGTGACGCCGGCCTGTACTCCTGCATCACCGACTGCGGCGCCGGCGGGCTTTCCTCGGCCCTTGGCGAAATGGGAGAGGATTGCGGCGTGACGGTGGAGCTGGACCGGGTGCCCCTGAAGTACGCCGGCCTTACCTACTACGAAATCTGGATCAGCGAAGCCCAGGAACGGATGGTCATCGCCACCGATCCGGCGAACCTCATGGCCCTCGAGGCTCTGGCCAAGGAGGAAGACGTCGAGATCACCCGCATCGCCACCTTCACGGACGATCGCCTGCTGACCCTGCTGTGGAACGGACAGACGGTGGCCAGCCTCGGCATGGGCTTTCTCCACGAGGGCATCCCCGCCACCGAACGCGAGGCGGAATGGGTGACGCCCGTCCACCCGGAGCCGGAGCCGGTGGTGGATGAAGACTATACCGCCACCCTGAAAACCCTGCTGGCGTCGTGGGACATTTGTTCCAAGGAATGGGTTATCCGCCAGTACGACCATGAGGTCCAGGGCAGTTCCGTCATCAAACCCCTGGTCGGGGTGGACAATTCCGGCCCCGGCGACGCGGCCGTGATCACGCCCATTCTCGGCGACGTCCGGGCCATTGCCGTGGCCAACGGCATCAAGCCGGGATATTCCGACATCGACCCCTACTGGATGGCGGCACTGGCCATTGACGAAGCCCTGCGCAATCTGGTGGCGGTGGGCGCGTCGGTGGAACAGGCGGCCATCCTCGACAATTTCTGCTGGGGTAATACCAACAAACCGGATCGGCTGGGCGGACTGGTGCGGGCGGCCCGGGCCTGTCACGACATCGCCCTCGCTTACGGAACGCCCTTTATCTCCGGCAAGGATTCCCTGAACAACGAGTTCGCGGTGGCTGGCGATGTCATCGTCATTCCCGGCACCCTGCTCGTCAGCGCCATGGCGGTGATGCCGGACTGCCGCAAGGCCGTTACCATGGACCTGAAGCGGGAGGGCAGTTACCTCTACATGGTAGGGATGACCCGGGACGAACTGGGGGCGTCCCATTACTATGCGCTGCGCAACGCCATCGGCAACCGTGTACCCCGGGTGGACCCGGCGCTCGGGAAAAAGGTCTTCACCGGCCTGCACCGCGCCGCCGACGCCGGACTGGTACTCTCCTGCCACGACTGTTCCGAAGGCGGATTCGCAGTGGCGGCGGCGGAGATGGCCTTCGCCGGCGGCCTCGGCCTCGAGGCGGACGTGGCGTCCCTGCCGGTGGAAGGAGAAACACCGGTCCCGGCCCGGCTCTTCGCCGAGTCGGCCAGCCGCCTCCTGGTGGAAGTCGCGCCCGAACGGGCGGAGGAATTCGCGGCCGTTCTTGCGGACGCCGGCGCACCGTTCGCCCGGGTGGGCACGGTAACCGCCGACCCGCGGGTGGTTCTCCGGAACGGCGACACCGTCCTGGTGGACGCCGAGATCGGCGACCTGCGCGCCGCGTGGCGGGATGCGCTCCCGCGCGTTTTGTAACCCGAACACCCAACCATACCCATTTCCGGTACCGTCTTTTTTCATACGGGATCGTCTTATGGCGATCCCGTGTCCGTGGTAGCACGCTGGTTTGTTACCGGGAAATTGCCCGCCTGCGGTGCGTCCACCGTGGTCTGGCGGTGCTACGGCTCCCTTGCCACATGTACGCGGGCACGGTTCTTCGTAAACGCCTTCCCATGTGGTCCGTAAAAAATGTATAAGAAACTGTATTGATACCTTTGGAAAAAATGGTACAGTACTGCCACCTCGACCGGGCTTGCGAAAACATTCACGACTTCACGATATTCCAGCCGTTACTCTACTGGCACCGTGTAGTGAAGAGTCAGGAACGGAATGAAAATTACCGCGGTTACCTCCATGATTCTTCGGTACACCTGCGCAACCCCCATTGCCGATGCCCAAAATTATTTCGACCAGCGTTTCGCCCTCCTCGTCAGCATTACCACCGACACCGGCCTGACCGGCATCGGGGAAGCGGCCACCTTCGGCGGACCTCCCGCCACCACCCAATGCATTATCGACACCGAACTCGCGCCCATGCTTATCGGCCGGGATCCCACCACCATCGAGCGCCTCTGGAACATGATGTTTGATCGCACCCGCCAACACGGGCGCGGCGGCATCGTCTTTGCCGCCATGAGCGGCATCGACGTCGCCCTGTGGGACCTCCTCGGGAAGGTCGCCGGTCTGCCGGTATACAAACTTCTTGGCGGCTATACCGATACCCTCGTGCCCTACGCCAGCGCCGGCTTCTATGCCGCGGGCAAGGACAGCCATCGGTTGGCCGATGAAGTCGAGAGCTATTTCCAGCAGGGCTTCCGGTACGCCAAAATCAAAATCGGTCGCAACCCGGGTGTTTTCCTGTCGCCTCTGGCCAACCTTGCCAACGGCGATCGCCTCACCACCCGCCCGGAGGAGGACTTGGATCGGGTCGCCGCCTGCTGCCGCGTCGCAGAGCGCCACGGAGGCCGGATCATGGTGGACGCCAATTGCGCCTGGGACACGCCCACCGCCATGCAGATGGGCCGGCAACTCCAGGACCTGGGGGTCTTCTGGTTGGAGGAACCGCTGCATCTGGACAACGTCGACGGCTCGGCAGAACTTTGCGCCGCTCTCGACCTGCCGATTGCCGGCTATGAAACGGAAACCGGGTTGTTCCGGTTCCGGCGCTTCATCGACCAGCGGGCGGTGGATATCGTCCAGCCCGATGTCATTTGGACGGGCGGCATCACCGAATGCGTCAAAATCGCCCACTATGCCGCGGCCCACAGTTTGCCGACCATTCCCCATGCCTTTGCCGGGGCGGTAAGCCTCGCCGCCAACGCCCATTTCCTCGCCTCCCTGGGCAACGGCGGCATCCTGGAAATGGACCGTAATCCCAACCCCCTGCGCGATGAGCTGGTGGAGGAACCGCTCCACCCGGGAGCCGACGGCCTGGTGCGGCTGCCGGACGCGCCGGGACTGGGCGTAACGCTGCGTCGCGATGCTATCGAAAAATACCGGGTCGGGTAGGCAACACCACGCCCGGATGTGAGGCGTACCGCCACGAGAGCAAAAGCGAATTGGACTACCGTGTTTCCCGGGGGAACCGCATGGCAGAGGCGCCGAAAATTCCGGCCACGGTGGAAACCTACAACATCATCAAGGCGATGATCGTGAATTTCGAATTGCCGCCGGGCCAACTATTGCTGGTCCAGCCCCTCACCCAAAGGCTGGGCGCCTCGCGGACGCCGGTGCGGGAGGCGATCATCCGGCTCAAGGAAGAGAACCTGGTGGAGGACGCGCCCGGCCGGAAATTCCGCGTGACCCCGTTGACCCAGAAAGCCGTGGACGACATCTACAACGCCCGGCGAATCATCGAGCGCGAAGCGCTCCGGCGGGCGACGGAACGGCTGGACGACCGGCGGATCCGTGAGTTCGAGCGTTCGGTTCAGGCTTCGCGCCGGTGCCTCGACCACGGCGATATCGGCGGGTTTTTCGAAGAGGATCACCGCTTCCATGATCTGATTCTCGCCCTCGACGACAACCGGGTCTTTCTCGACTGCATCCGCCGCCACAAGGACAACATGCAGCGCATCCGGCGGCTCACCGCCAGCAGTCCGGTCCGCCTGGACGCCGTGGTGGGCGAACACCAGGCGATCGTCCTCCGCCTCAAGGACCGGGACAGCGCTGGTGCGGTGCGGGCCATGGATCGCCATCTGGAAGAATCCGTCGCCAACGCGAGGGAATGGAGAAAACACAACAGCTGCGGCATTCTTGCCGGGCGTGAAACCGCTGTCGACGCCACCTGAGGCGCCGGCTTCTCCCTGGGCGGCAACATGGATAAGGAGAATAGTTCTATGGCACCCTTTGTCAGGTTTTGCACCAGGACGCTGGAGGCATTCGCCGCCACCATCCTCTTCGTGCTGACCATCATGGTCTTCATCAACGTGGTTCTCCGGTACGGATTCAATTCCAGTATCACGATCACCGAGGAACTGGGCCGGTACCTTTTCGTCTGGCTGGTCTTCGCCGGTGCGATCCTGGCCGCCGGGTCCGACACCCACGTCCGGGTCGATCTGCTGACGCGGCTTCTGCCGCGGATGCCCCGGGACGTCCTGGCCATCATCTGCGACGCCATCATGATCTACTGCTGTTATCTCATCGTCGTGGGCGGCTTCCAGCTTTCCCTGCTCAACATGGACAACCGCCTGGCGATCAGTCGGCTTCCGGTGGGCTGGCTGTATATGGCCGGGTTTCTCTGCGGGCTCTGCATCGGACTCATCCTTATCGTACGCATGATTGGCAGAATCATCGACCTGGCCAGGACGCCGGCCGTGGCACAGGAGGGATAACCCATGACGCTTCTCGTTTTCCTCGTGGCGCTCACCGTCACCATCGGCATGGGCATTCCCATCGCTTTCGCCCTGCTGGCCTGCGCCGTGGTGTTGATGCACCATATTGACTTCTTCGACATCCAGATCATGGCGCAGAACATCGTGGCCGGCTCCGACAACTTTTCCCTCATGGCCATCCCTTTCTTTATTCTCGCCGGCGAAGTGATGAACAAGGGCGGGTTGTCCCAGCGGATCGTGGATTTGCCCCTCCGGCTTATCGGCCATAAACCGGGCGGACTCGGCTACGTCGCCATCATCGCCACGGTGCTCATGGCCAGCCTGTCCGGCTCGGCGGTGGCGGATACGGCGGCGGTGGCGGCCATTCTCATCCCCATGATGGTAAACGCCGGCTATCCGGTCATCCGTTCGGTCGGCCTCATCTCCGCCGGCGGCATCATCGCCCCCATCATCCCGCCGTCCATGCCGTTTATCGTGTTTGGCGTCACCGCGAGCGTGTCCATCACCCGGCTGTTCATGGGCGGCATCGTGCCTGGCCTCATCATGGGCACGGCGCTGGGCGTTACCTGGTACCTGCAGACGAAGAAGATGGATTTGGCCCTGCAGCCCAAGGCCACCGGCGCCGAGATCTGGCGCACCTTCGTTTCCAGCATCTGGGCTCTTTTCCTGCCGGTGATCATCATCGGCGGCTTTCGGCTCGGACTGTTTACGGCCACCGAGGCGGGCGCGGTGGCGGCGGTGTACGCCATGTTCATCGGGCTGGTGGTGTACCGGGAGATGGGCCTGCGCGACTTCTACGGCATTCTGGTGGGCGCGGTCCGCACGGTGGGGGTGGTGATGTTTCTGGTCGCCGCCGCCAATGTCTCGGGCTACCTGATGGCCCTGGCCGAGCTGCCGGTAATGGTGGCGGACCTCCTCGGGCCCCTGGTGGGCAGTCCGAAGCTGCTCATCGTGGTAATCATGATCCTCACCCTGTTCGTCGGCATGGTCATGGACCTGACGCCGGCGGTCCTCATTCTGGTACCGGTGCTCATGCCCCTGATCCGTCAGGCCAATATCGATACCGCCTATTTCGGCATCCTTTTCATCCTCAACCTCTGCATCGGTCTCATCACGCCGCCGGTCGGCAATGTCCTGAACGTCATCACCGGCATCGCCCGCATCCGTTTCGACCAGGCGGCGCGCGGCGTCTTTCCCTTTCTGCTGGCGCATGTCATCGTTTTGGCCCTCTTGATCGCCTTCCCGGACATCGTGCTGGTTCCGCTCCGGTTTTTGATGAAATAGCAGTCGGGCCCCGGGCACGGTGCCCCGCGGCCAGGAATAGTTTTCCCAAGGAGAATGGTATGAGCAGAAAAATCGCAATGGCGGTATGCGGGCTTCTCGCCCTGGCGTGCGTGTCGGCGAGCGCCGGCGAAAAGTACACCATCCGTCTCGGCTTCGAGACACCGCGCACCGACTCGCAATTCGTCGGCGCCGACCACATGGCCAAGGTGGCGGCGGAAAAATCGGGCGGCCGTTTGGACATCAAGCTCTTCCCCGACGGCGTCCTCGGCAGCGCCCAGGCCATGCTGACCCAAATGCGGGGCGGCACCCTGGACATCTACCTCGGTGGTTCCGGTTATTTCGCCAATATGGCCGAGACCCTGAACATCGTCGACATCCCGTTCCTGTTCCGGGGCTACAAGCACGTCGACAAGGTCCTCACGGGCGAACTCGGCCGCACCATGCTGGACCAGCTCGAGCCCTTCGGCATGAAGGGACTGGCCTTCTTTGAAAACGGCTTCCGCTGCCTGACCAATTCCCGCCGGCCCGTCACCAAGGCTTCGGACGTCGAGGGACTTAAGCTCCGCACCCTGGCCAATCCGATGCACATCGAGGCCTGGACGCTTCTCGGGACCAACCCGGTGCCGATGCCGCTGTCCGAACTCTATACCGCCCTCGAAACCAAAACGGTGGAAGGCCAGGAACACCCGCTGAACGTCACCTATTCGGCCAAGCTGTATGAGGTGCAGCCCCATATCAGCGTCTCCAACCACACCTACACGCCGCTGATCATCGCCATGAACCTGGACAAGTTCAACGCCCTGCCCGAGGAACTGCAGAAGATCCTCATCGAGGCGGCCGAAGAAGGCGCCGCCGCCCAGAAAAAGTTCATCCGCGACAACATCGCCGAAATGGTCAAGGAAATGGCCGCCTTCGGCTGCCAGATCGTTCCCGCCAGCGACGTGGACATGCAGTCTTTCGTCGACATCATTGGCGAAAAGACCAAGGCCATGTACCTTAAGGATTTCGGCGGCGAAGTGGGCGAGAAGTGGCTGCAGATCATCGCCGACGAAGCGGTCGACGACTAGTACAGAGGCAAGATTGAGAAAGTGGTTATGTACACAGTCAATATCCTCACCGTACCGTAGTTGCAGAAGTTATACCCACATTTTCAAAATTGACTGTGTACTAGCCTGCGGCCGAAGCCTGCGGCGGGCGGTTGGCCCGACCGGCCAGCCAAGAAAGCGTATCGGGGGACGGCCATGCCGTCCCCCGCGGTTTTGCCGGGTAGCCCGGCTGCCGGCTTCGGCTTCCGCCGCCGGGCAATCCGGTTGCTTTGCCGACAGTATTGGTATAAGGTAGGTGGGGATGGTACAGTACGGGACCGGGAATGACTACCATGCGAGCAACGGAAAAATTCGGGGTGGCGCTGGGCGGCGGCGGCAGCCGGGCGTTCATCCATCTGGGGGTATTGTCCAAGCTGGATGAGGCCGGTCTGCATCCGGCGTACATTTCGGGTTCCAGCATGGGCGCGGTGTTGGGCGCCCTGTATGCCGCCCGACCCCACAGCCGCGAGAACATCACCCGGATTCTCGACTATTTCCGCCGGTCCTCGTTGTTCGGCGGGCTGATCCGGCCCACCACGGGGGATAACCTGCACCGCCGGCAAGGTTTCTTCGGCGGCCTGGCCCGCAAGCTGGCCACGGTGTCGGTGGCGTCCGTCGTATCTTTCCGGCTGGGTTTGCGCCGCCTCAACCCCGTCAACCAGGCCATCGACGAACTCTTCCCCGGCGACGAAGCTCGGTTCGAAACGCTTGGCATACCCTGCGGCTCCAATTCCCTCAACCTGACCACGGGGGAGCTCGTGGAGCACACAAGCGGTCCCGTCGCCCCGGCCCTCAAGGCCGGCGTCGCCGTCGGATTGGTGTTTGCGCCGCACCTGCTGGGGGATCACCAGCATGCCGATGCCGCGCCGGTGTGTCCCGTGCCGGTTCGGCTGTGCCGGAATCTCGGGGCGGAGACGGTGCTGGCGGTGGATATCTGCGCCCCCATCGACCGGCCGCACGTATCGTCCAGCGGGTTCGACGTGGTGCGGCGGATCCTCTCCATGCAGAGTGAAGCCCTCAACCTTCAGGAAACCGCCACCGCCGACGTGCTGCTCAAACTGGACGTGGCGGACGTGTTCTGGGGCGATTTCAGCCGCATCGACGAACTGGTGGAACGGGGACGGGAAGCGACCGCGGGCATTCTCGATACCATCCGGACCAAATTGGAAGCGGGACGGAAGACCAGGGCGGTCCTTGCCAACCGTGGCGCCTGAAAGGATTGCATGGGCTACGTCGGGCGCGGCGGTGAAAAGATGGCGTGGGCCCTCGCCTGGTCCGGCCTCGATCCGAGCGGCCGGGTCTGCTGCGACCTCGGCTCCCACGTCGGCGGGTTCGTCGATGCCCTCCTGCAGGCGGGAGCGGCGCGGGTCTATGCCGTCGACACCTGCTACGGCACCTTCGCCTGGACCCTCCGGAACCATCCCCGGGTCATCCTGCACGAACGCACCAACGCGCTGCACGTCGAACTGCCGGAGGCGGTGGAGCGGGGTACCTGCGACGTCGTCTGGACCCGACAGGAAAAAATCCTGCCCCAGGCCCTCTCCCTCCTCCGGCCGGGCGGTTTCGTCCTCAGTTTGCTGAAACCCCAGTACGAGGCCGCTCCCGGTGAAATGGAAAAAGGACGCGGTCGGGTTCGGGACGACGCGCTGGAGCGCATCGTCCAGGACGTCCGGACGACGGCAGAGGCGTTCGGCCATCCGGTCGCCGGTCCGGCCCGCACGCCGTTCCTTGGGGGCAAGGGCAAGAATCCGGAATACTTCTTCCGCATCGGGCCGGTGCCGGGGTGACTGACGCGGCTAGTTACGGAAGCATTGCGGCGTCTTGCCCATGGCGCGGTGGTGCTCGACACAGGCACAGCAATGGCCGTGGCGGGCGCAGGCGACTTTCGGGCAGGTGCAGCGGGCGTTGTTGGCGACGACATTGGGGCAGGGCTTGGCGTCCTGGTTCATGGAATTCTCCTCGCGTGGGTATGATGGAAAATGGTATCCGGCAACCGCCGCCCCCGCAAGGGGCCTAATGCCGGCGGCACGGCGGGGCGTCGGGAATTCTCCTTGACCCCAGCCGCCGATCCGGCATAATCGGAGCATTCTGAGTTTTGGCCAGGACCAGCGGGCAGCCCGCGGGTCCGTCCGGGTGAATCTCTCCCGGTCTGGGTAAGCGGTACCCGAAAGGGGGTGAGACAGCTGATTCGTTTAGAGCTCAAGCCGAATGAAAGTTTGGACAAGGCCCTGCGCCGGTTCAAGAAAATTTGCGACCGCGAAGGCCTGACCCGTGACATGCGCAAAAATTCCTATTA